>NZ_VWUO01000019.1:0-77414 GCF_008631595.1 Pantoea sp. F_5 | reverse complement strand
TCGCGCGTACGCTGGGCGCTGCCCGATAATTACTGCCGCTGCACCCGCGCAGATCACGACTGCGACCGGCGCATCAGCAATTTCGATACTCTTTTCAGCGAGTGGCTGCATGAAATCGTTCTCTGAAGAACTGAAAACCGGGCTGGTCTGGCTGCCCGCGCTGGGCATGGGCTATTACCCGGTACCGAAAAACCGCCCGTATGATGAAGGCTACTTTGCCCGGTACCAGAAGATGGCTGACACCCCGATGGGCCGCGAACTGACGCAGGCGCGCATCCTGCTGGTGGCGCGTCACTATGATGGTCCGCTGGTGGATGTGGGGATCGGTGCCGGTCAGTTCGTCGGGAACCGCCCCAATACCCGCGGCTATGACGTAAACCCTGCCGGTGTTGCCTGGCTGAACCAGCGAGGCCTCTGGGCAGATTTGTACGCGGATCGTTATCCGGCGCTGACATTCTGGGACAGCCTGGAGCACATCGACCGCCCGGATGTTGCCGTGGCAAAGGCTGAGAAGTGGGTATTTGTTTCGGTACCGATTTTTGCTGATGGCGACGCCATTCTGACATCACGTCATTTTCGCAAGACAGAACATATATGGTACTGGACCCACGCAGGGCTTATCCGCTGGTTCGACGGCCAGGGCTTTAACTGCATTGAGCACAACACCATGGAAACCAAACTCGGCAGAGAAGGCATAGGCAGTTACGCCTTCCGCCGCCGTACCTGACCCCGCCCGATAAGCGGGGTTTTTTATACCCTCAGCATGGACACAACCATGTGGATCACACAGTGGCTCTTCAGCCATAACCAACAGGAGGCAGCAATGCCGGAAGTAAAAGATATCGTCACCGATGACCTGGTGAAAAAAGCCCTGAAATCTGACGCGGTCATCACCGCAGTGAAAACCCAGATCAAAGCCGATCTGGATACCCAGATTGACGCCGCCGTGGATACTGCGCTGGTGGATATTCTGGGCAGTGATGCTGAAGAATCTGAGAAATCAGAGCAGTAAGCATTACATAAGCCCTTCGCTGAGGGGCTTCGATAATGTCTGACTGAGGATGAAACATGGCAAAACCGGACTGGGGCGATCTTCAGCAACGGTTCCTGTCCGCACATGCAAAAACCGGTATCTCCCCGAAAGACTGGTGTGAGGCGCAGGGGCTGAAATACTCGACCGCCAAACGCTACATAAAAATTGCGAACAGCGGAGCGAATTCGCAAAAAAAAACTGCGAATAATACTGCGAATTCGCAGAAGAAAAAGCAGGGCAAAAGCCGCCCCGACACGCCCTCGCAGGAAAACTGCGAATCAGCAGCATTCGCAGATTCGCCAGGTGCGAAACCGATTCGCGGCACGCGGAATGCTCCACCCACAAATGCTTTCACCTCAGGTAATCAGCATGCACTAAAGCATGGTGGCTACGGCCGCCGGCTGCTGCTGTCAGATGCCATTATTGAAGACGTGCCGGCGCTGACGCTCGACGACGAACTGTTCTGGCTGCGCGCTGCAAACCTGACGGCTGCAGAGAACATTGGTCGCTGGCGCGTGCAGCAGGAAGACGCGGAAACTCCCGAGGCTAAAAAGGCGCTGCTGGACAATATCGGCGCAGCTGAAAAAGCCATGCATCGCAATACCGCCCGTATCGAGTCGCTGGAGTACACCAAAGCAGCCATTGCCAAAGCCTATGCCGATGAGCGTCTGAAAAGCATGGCAGAGGTGCGCGGCCAGTTCGATATGGAGCAGGAACAGACCCTAGCTCCGCTCGAGACCCGCCGCCGCCAGCTGGTGAATGAAAAAGCGGAAGCCGAGATCGAAAACATCCGCAGCGGCAAAAATGACAGCAACCTGATCGTTGTTCATAACGCTCTTCAGGTGCCCGGAGGAATGCAGCCCACCAGCAGTGACGGCGGGGATGAGTGATGGCGCAGATCTTCTGTCGAAAGCTGCACGCCGCGCAGTCAGCCGTATGGACCGAAGGCAGTCAGCATCAGTACAACGTGGTGCGTTGCGGCCGTCGCTGGGGCAAAACGGCAATTCTGGGCAATATCGCCATTTCCTACGCGACCTCTCTGTTTAAAGAGACCGGTGGCGAGGCACTGCAGGGCGGCAGAGTCGGGATATTCACCGCTGAATATAAACAGCAGCAGGAGATTTTTGACTACCTGGAAGAAGCGCTGTTGCCGCTGATAAAGATGAAATCGCGCAGTGAGGGGCGCATTCGCCTGAAGAACGGCGGTCGCATCGACTTCTGGGTAACGAATAATAATCCGCTGGCGGGCCGTGGTCGTGAATACGATGTTGTGCTGCTGGATGAATCAGCATTTACCAAGTCACCGGAAATGCTTAACGAAATCTGGCCTAAGTCGATCAAGCCAACGCTGCTGACCCGTCGCGGGCGTGCCTGGGTGTTCTCAACGCCCAACGGCACCGATGAAAATAATTTTTTCTATGCGATCTGCCACGATAAAAGTCTGGGCTTCCATGAGCACCACGCGCCCACGTCCTCCAACCCATACGTGCCGCCTGACGAACTGGAAAAAGAGAAGGCAAACAACGATCCGCGCGTTTATCAGCAGGAATTTGACGCCGAGTTTATAGACTGGTCTGCCGACGCGCTGCTGGATATCGACAAGCTGCTGGTGGATGGTCTGCCCGTAGGCATGCCCACTACGTGCGACATGATCTTTGCGGTGGCTGATACCGCGCTAAAGGGTGGCTCTGAGAACGATGGCACAGGATTTGTGTATTTCGCTTATGAGGAAACGTATTCAGAGCCACGCCTGACAATCATTGACTGGGATATCACGCAGATTAAAGCGTCGCTGCTCCCTGAGTATATGCCGGGTGTCTACGACAACCTGGAGCGGCTGGCGAAGGTTTGCCGGCCGCGTCTCGGAAGCCAGGGCGTGTTCATGGAAGATGCCGCCATGGGTGCCATCCTGAACCAGAAGGCCGAAACCGAAGGCTGGGACATGAAGCCGATAAAGTCGGCGCTCACCGGCAAAGGCAAAGACGAGCGCGCGGTAATGGCCTCCGGACATCATTTTCTGGGGCGGTGCAAAATCACGCGTGAAGCCTGGGACAAAGTCGCTACGTTTAAGCAGGACACCGCTAACCACCTCATCAAACAGATCGCTAAATTCCATCTTGCCGATCCGCTGGCGCATAAACGCGCCGATGACCTTTTCGACTGCTACACGTATGGCCTGATCATCGCGTTCGGCAATTACGATGCACTGTAAACAGGATTTCAAATGGCAGAAATTCAGCTCAACAGCAATATGGGGGCCGGGCTCGCCGAAATTCTTCAGGGTGATGAAATAAAGCCCGGAGACGATGCCGGTTATGACCTGTGCAAATTACTCTGGCAGTTTCACCCGCTCGGCGGAAAGCTGGTGGAAAAGCCCATCAACATGGCGATGTGCAAACCCCGCAAGTATAACGTTGAAACCGATCCCGATGAGCGTGTCGTCAGGCAGTTCAGCGACACATGGGAGCGCATGAACATCAACGAGCACATTAAAAACTTCTTCTTTATCTCACGCTGTTACGGTGCAGCAGCGATCGGCGTAGGGACAGTTAATCATGCCTGTAGCCAGCCGCTGACCCAGTTCGGCCTGCAGGAAGAGGACGTTTATATCAACGTCTGGGACCCGCTTAACACGTCGGGTTCCATGGTGACCGATCAGAACCCCAACAGCCGGTTTTTCCAGAAACCAAATAACACGCTCAAAATTTCAGGTAAGAGCTGGCACCCGTCACGGACGTTAAAAATCTTTCACGGCACGCCTATTTATTTGAAGTTTCAGAACTCCACGTTTGGTTTCACCGGTCGCAGCGTCTTTCAGCGCGTGCTGTACCCGATGAAATCCTACATCGGGACGATGGAGGCCAACGACCTGGTCAGCCAGAAAGCCGGGGTGCTGGTAGCCAAGACGGTTCAGAATGGCTCGGTCATTAACAACATCAAACAAATGGCGTCATCCGCTAAGCGGGCAATGGTCAAAATCGCCCGTACTGGCGGGGTGATCAGCATCGGCGACAAAGACAGCATCGAGTCGCTGAACCTGCAGAACATCGACGGGGCGCTCAATGCGGCGCGCGACAACATCATCTCCGATATTGCGTCCGGCAGCGACGTTCCGGCCATCCTTATCAAGGAGGAAGCATTCTCCAAAGGCTGGAGCGATGGTTCAGAGGATTCAAAAGCCATCAGCCAGTACATCGATGGCGTTCGCCAGCAGATTGAACCGGTGATGGACTATTTCGAAAAGCTGGTTCAGTACATCGCCTGGAACGAGGATTTTTTTACCGCCCTGAAGGGGGACTATCCCGACATTATCACCGAGGACTATAGAACCACCTTTTACCAGTGGCGACGCGAATTTACCGCGACGTGGCAGGAGCTGGTGGAGGAATCACCGGATAAACGACGGGAGTCCGACAGCAAGGTTATTCAGCAGGCGACAGCGCTTTATGCCGGCATGTCCCCGACGCTTGATCCGGAAAACAGAGCGGTACTGGCCGAATGGCTGGCCGCCATCGTCAGCGGCACGCAGACATACGGCGATATGCCGCTGATCATCAACGTCGATTCTCTCGCGAATTACACGCCACCAACACCACCGGAGCGACAGGATGAAGTCAGCCAGCCGGGCGGGGAAAAAGAGGAAACCGCAGAGCCTGTTTGAGGTTCTGACCGCTGCGATTAATCACTACGTCGAATCAGGCTGGGACAGTCAGGCATCGCTGCTTAACTGGAGCCAGCGCCTGCGCGTGGCCGCACGCCGTGAAGCACCCGGCGACGACGTAGCACGCAAGCACCTCACCGCCATCTATCGCCGCCTCGTTATTGATGGCGGCGCCCTGAGAGACCAGCCACCGGGCGGACCCTCGAAAATCACCCTGGACAAAATCAGGCCGGATCTGCGTAAAGAGCTGGACCGGCGAATTTTTGCCAGCGCGAACCTGATAAAGCTGAACCGTGAACAGGCTATTGAGCGCACCGTTCAGCGCTTTCAGGGCTGGGTTTCATCCATCCCGCCAGACGGCGTGAGCGAGACAGACAGGCGTGCCCGCAAAGCTGAAATGCAGAAGTCAGTCAGTGACCTCGATTTCATCAGCCGCCGTGTGGCCATTGACCAGGGTCACAAGCTGGCCAGCAACGTCAAATACGTCATTTCCATTCAGGGTGGTGCTATTGCGTTTCGGTGGCACTCGAACTGGCGGCGTCCGGGCTACCGGTACCGCAAGGATCACAAAGAGCGTGATGAGCTTACTTACCTGGTCCGGGATTCCTGGGCTCTGGAGCAGGGGCTGATAAAGCCCGTTAATGGCTTTTATGACGAGATTACCGCCGCCGGCGAGGAGGTCTTTTGCAGCTGTCAGGCGATACCGGTTTATGCGCCACAGCAGCTGCCGGATGAGTTTTTAACGGAGAAGGGCAAACGTGAATTTAACAGAGCTTGAGCTGGCGCAGCGGATTCGGGATGGCACCACACCATCACCGGTGAAATTTTCCAATATGTGGCTGGTTAATCTGCGCATTACCGGCACAGGTCTGGCCTACCGGACGGGGATAAAAGAGCACGTCTGGCGGGATCCAAATATTTATCTCAATGATGAATTCCTGCAGCGCTGTAACGGCCTGCCGGTTATCGCCAATCACCCTGATAAAGCAACGCTGACCGAAGATGACTTTATTGAGCGCATCGTCGGTTCAGTGATGCTGCCTTATATCCGGGGTGATGAGGTCTGGGCGGTATGCCGGGTTTATATCCGGGACATCGTCGATCAGATCATTACTGAGAAAGTCTCAACAAGCCCTTCGGTCGTCTTCAATAACTCGTCAGGCAGCGTGGAGGTAAAGGACGGTGACACGAACTTTCTCATTGAAGGCGTGCCGTTCCTGATTGACCACATTGCGCTGGTGACAGAGGACCGCGGCTCGCTGGGTGTGTGGGACAAAGAAAAAATCCCCGCCGGGATAGAAGTTTCAAACAAAACAGGTGACGTAGATATGGATGAGAAACAGCTCGAAAGCCTCCTCGCTAAAGCCATTGGCGATGCGCTGGGTGGCATTAATCAGGGGGTTCAGACCCTGACGGCACGCATGGATTCGCTGGAAAGCGGAATTAAAGCGCGTGCCGATGCTGAAGAGGCCGAAAAAAAAGAGGCTAAAGAAAAAGCCGATGAGGCGGAAAAGGCTAAGGCTGATGCTGCGGAAGAAGAGCAGCGCAAAGCGGATGAAGCCGAAGCGCAGAAAAAGGCCGAGGATAAAGCGAAGGCCGACGCGGAAGCGGAAGAGCAGCGGAAAGCTGACGAAGCGGCTGCAGCTGAAGAAAAAGAGCGCAACGACCAGGCGATGGGTGAAGCACAGTCCCGTGCTGATGCGGCTTATTCTGCTGTGGGCAAGCGTGCGCCAGAGCCATTTTCCGGTGAAAAGGCGCTGGATTTTCGTAAGCGTGCGCTGGTGGCCATGCAGAAGCATTCACCGAAGCATGCTGACGTGAATATTCGCGCGATCGCCGATGCAGCAACACTGTCGGTGCTCGAAGAGGCGATCTACAGCGAAGCGCGTAAGGCAATTGAGAATGAAGTCAACAACACGCAGGGCCAGATGCACACGCGCGTGCGCAGCGACGAAGCCGGTCGCCGTATTACTGAATACTACGGCGATCCCAACGTCTGGCTGAGCACATTCAAAACACCCGGCCGCGTGCTGGAAAAAATCAACACGCAGGGGAGCATGAACAATGTCCGTTAATTCTGTCAATTTCGATCCGTTCAAAACGCAGGGCACCACATCAGGTCTGTTTAACGTTGAATCACGCGGCATGACGCAGGGCGACGCCTGGGATGATCCGGCGGTTCGCCTGCAACTGTGTTCTGGTCTGCTCGATGAGAAGCTGGATGCGCCCGTGTGGGGAGGCGTGGGCCTGATTGAGTGCATCTCAAACCCCGCCGTCAACGTTGCCGGGTCCACGATCAAAAAGGCGACGGCCAAATCATGTAATGCTTTTTCCGTGGTGAATCAGGCCTATCACGGCATTACGACCGCCGGGAATCCGGTACCGCTGTATCTGGCGGGGGGATCAGTGCATTACTTCCGCATCGGTTCACAGGCACGTATTCCGCTGCCGATCAGCGCCGAAGTCGCTGCGCTGGCGGACGGCAGTACAGCCGTTGACGGTGAGGGGGAGTTTGTCTGGGACATCAAAAACAACATGGTTGATGTTCTGTCCACCGCCAGCTCAGGAAACCCTAAGGTCAGTATTAAGCTGCTGATGGTGTCCAATACCGGCAACCTGACAGTGAAAAAAGAGGACAGCGGCAGCGTTGTCTGGGAATTCGACAAGCCATGCGGCCTGTTTTTAATCTGAGGAGCCTGCGATGAGCGCTTTTGCACCCGCTATTACTACCGTATCACCTTCCATGGTGCTGCCCGAAATTGCCATGCAGTACAGCATGGCGTCAGGCGCGTTTGAAATTCTCGCCGGCGGTGCCCCGACCGTAAAAATCAGCTCGGGCGATCTGGTGGTCTACCAGAAATATCTGCGAGCGACCACGCAGGCACATGTCGGCCAGTCGCTGCCGGCGCAGCTGCCGTCTGCCAGCATCACCGGCGGTTACGACCAGATGAGAACCTGGCGTATCTCAACCCGCTCCCAGTACAGCTATCTCGATACGGATGCGGCAAGCCGCTGGGGTTATTCGCTGGTGGAAGGCCTGCGTCTGGCCAACCGACAGGGGCACGCGCAGATGATGCGTAATATGCTGCTGTACGGGGTTGAAGCTTCCAACAATGAGGGCATTACCAACTCGCCAAATGCCACCACCCTGAATCTGGGCAGCGACAGCCAGGGGAATGATTCGTATACGACCTGGGATTCAGGCGAGATGGCGAAGTTCATTCTGAGCCTGATTGCCGACCAGAAAACCCGGATGTTGATTCTCGGGCAGCCTCTGACAACTGTCATCCTCTGCCCTCAGCGTTTCATGAAGGCCCTGGAGTGGACGGGCGTGGTTCAACTGACCAGCTATCAGCGCGCGGGTGGCGGTACCGCCACCGTGGGCACCATGGTGAAAAACATTGCCAAAGATGCATCGGGCGATGATGTGATTTTCTGCCAGGATGACACCCTTATCGGTAAGGGGGCCGGTGGAACGGATCTGATTATTGTCACCAACCCGGAAATTGTGGTGCCGGAAGCCCGCCAGGACATCAATACCAATATTTTTGCCACGCTGACCCCGAATCAGCAGGCGGTAAACGTGATGTTCTGCGACGTGGCTGCGCCAACCGAAATTCCGTCCCCGATGCCTGACGGCGGCCTGACCACGCTCTATACAATGCGCTCCACGCCGGGCTGGAACTTCCGTTCTGAGGGTGTGACCCTGCTTTCCGCAAAATATGCCTGATCCGGCCCTGTACCTGTAACAGCAATGAGGGAGCACATGCTCCCTTTTTTATTGAGGTGTTTTCATGAAACTGTTTATTGCCAACTGCTCCCGTCAGGCTCACATGTTCAACTATAAGCTGCCGGAAAAGTCGCAGTCGTTTGGTGTAGCGATCCCGGCGGGCCGTCAGCACATGATTGAACAGCCTGATGATGTTATTAGCCACATCATCAGCCAGCACGAGCCGTATGGCTTCCAGCACCGCAGCAGAGTGGATAAAAATTTCTCGGGCATCTGTTACGAGCTCGAGAAGCCGCTCAGCAGCAGCCAGATTATTGATAACGCCGACCAGAAGAAGGAAAACCTGGACGAGATGTCGCAGAAAATACTGGAGGTCAGCGCGGTTGCCCTGAATAACGCGGTGGAAACGGCTGTGATCCAGAGCGGTGAAAAGCCGCTGGGTGACGGCATCCAGATGGAAATCAAGGGTGAGGCTATCGATCAGGATCAGCCGAATCCGACCAAGGTGGATAAAAAAATTCAGGTGAAAAAATAATGACGCCGCGCCCGACACTCGCCGGATTTCTCCGGTTCGTCCGGGCGGCCATGGGTGTTCCTGAATCCGCAATTATGGATGATGATCCGACGATTGAATGCTGTTTCAAGTCGGCGCTGGAGCTGATGCCCCGGAATGTCGGACTGGAGCGGCTGCCAGCCGTCTGGATGAATACGGTTTACAACCTGGCCGCCTCGCTGCTGCTCAATTATGCCAACGACACCCCGCCTTCAACTTATTTTGCGGACCTCCGAAAAAAATTCGGGATTGGTAATTATGTCGCGGGGATCACCTCATCAGCCTCCGATCAGGGCACATCCGGTTCAGTCACTATCAGCAATGCGCTGAATAACCTGACTCTGGCCGACCTGATGCTGATGCAGGATCCGTATGGACGTGCGGCGCTGGCGGTATTGATGGAGCTGGGGCCGCTCTGGGGGTATACGCCATGAAAATCTGCCTGGGCGTGGTTGATATGCCGTATGACTATGGCGAAGAGCAAGCCACCACATTTGAGGTGGCCACCACGCTGGAAGAAGAGTATGGGCTGTTCTCCCATTTCTGGGCGCAGCATCAGGACGCCATTATTCAGGAGGCCGGAACCGCTGTTGCTCACCAGCTGATAAACCAGATCCACTACGGCGCGGCGGGAGGCGGAGATCTTTTGCTGGGAAACAGCATCCGGGAATTTAATATTTTTCTGGAGCAGGAAGAGATGGCCGGGCTGGGCGTTGCGGGCGTGCCAACGCAGGCGGCGCTTGACGGTGTAAACAGCCGCCTGAAAAAGCACTCCGGGCCGCGCCGCCCGTCATTTATTGATGGTGGACTGTTCAAAACATCATTTACCGCATGGATTGAGGACGATGCCCAGACTTGATGAATTCGCCGCTAACACCGGCTCTCAGCTTTCCTCCGTTCTTCACTCCGCCGTAGAAACCATTTCATCCAGCCAGCAAATCACCTTCCGCCTTTACGTGCGAAAGGTGCTGCCGCTGGACGGCTTCGTTTACTGGGTTAATGCGGCCATTCTGACGGATGCAGAGCAGGCGAAGGTGGGTCTGCCACTGACGCGGGTTATCTCAGGCAGCCTGCACCGGCAGGTGGTCTCTGAACAGTCAGAATCCGCAACAGGTGCCATCAATAACGTTATTTTCACCCCGCTGGAGCAGGCGGACGATTTGAATACAGTGGATCCGGATGCGGTCTATTTCGGGGAGTATGACGGCACGCAGTTTGCGTTTTCACGCATGGAGAGCCGCTATACACAGGCTGGCATTTACCACTATCGCGGTACCGCCATTCTGCCCACAATGCGCACGCAGATTATTGAAAAAGCGGAAGACATCTCTGACGAACAAATCCTGTCTAACAGCATCCCCATCTGGCTGTCGCTGAACCAGTTCGCCACGATCTATCCGTCGTTTCTTTCACCCTCCAACCTCCGGCCGCCGTATATCGTCGCCGATGTACGCGCAACGTCGCCGCTGCAGAGCGCGCCGCATTATGACGTTCGCTGCCAGCACGTTGCCGATCAGGTCCGGCTCACGCTTTACGGGCTGACCAATGCTCAGGCACTTCAGTTCGTGGATTACGTGGTCAGCACTGCGCTGGAGGATGAGGAATTCGGCATCACCAACGTGCCGGTGGTGATCGACGGCAAGCGCACTCAGGTAGAGATGGGCGTGCTGGCCAGACAGAAGTTTGTCGACTTCGACATTAACTATTACCAGTCAACGGCGCTGGATGTTTCTCACCAGCTCATCAAAAAAGCCATCATCAATTACGAGGTAAAATAATGGGTACCCGAATCGTTACGGTCAACGTATCCCAGACCATCAGCGCCACGCCGTCCGGGCTTCAGCAGATGGCGGCCGTGCTGTCGTTTGGCGCGACTACGCTTGAAAAAGATAAGCCAGTGCTGCTGACGCAGGCGTCGGACATGACGGATGCGCTGGCGGTGGCCATCGATGCGCTGGATTATGAGACGACAACTTACGGCGCTGACATCATCCTGACGCTGCCGGCAGGCGTTGAGATCGACCGGGAAACCGGCAGCACGTTCAGTATTACGCTGTCGGGATGTTCACCTTCGTCCTGGAACGGCACGTTTGACGCCACGCTGGAAGACAGCCGCACGCTCACGTGGCAGGTAAAAAATGCGCCCAGAGCAAAACCCACCGAAACCGGCGCGTTCACTATAGGCAGCAGCACTGAGCTGGTTACAGCGGCTGATGACTATTTTGCGCAGGGCAGCACTAACGGTCTTTACCTCATCGAGCTGGGTTATTGCGATGATCAGCCGGAAGATGAAATCGCTGCGCTGAAAGCCTGGATTGACGATCCGGCGCAGCGGATGTATGCCTACCTGGTGCCGCAGGACTGGGATGATAAAAAAGAGTTTATCGCGCTGGCGAAGCTTCACACGTCAAACGAGTCGATGCTCTATTTCTTCGTCACCACGGCTGGTCCGGACAATCCGTATAGCGGCATTAAGTCCGTTATAGCCTGCTCGGGTGAGAATTACCCGGACGAGCTGACGGCGGCAGCGGTGATGTGGAATTTTGTGTCGCCCAGCCCGTCCGAAATCAACAAAGTGCCACCGATGGCCTTTCGTTTTCTGCAGGGCATGACCGCCACCACAGCGAAAGCCTCGGTCACCGCCACGCTTGAAAAAAACAACGTTAACTATGTTGATACCGGCGCAGAGGGCGGGATTTCAAACGCCATCCTGAAAAAGGGCGTGACCTGCGACGGCAACGACATGACCTACTGGTATTCCGTGGACTGGGTGCAGATTAACGCCGATCTGATGCTAGCGAATGCCATTATTAACGGCAGCAACAACCCGATTAACCCGCTCTATTACAATCAGGACGGCATCGACCGCCTGCAGCAGGTCGCTCAGGGCGTGTTCAATACCGGCGTCAGTTACGGTCTGGTTAACGGCGCACCCGTGGTTAATGCCATCCGGTTCAAAACCTACACGACGGATAATCCGACCGATTATGCCAAAGGCCGTTATGCCGGCTTTTCTGCCACCTACACGCCGATGCGCGGGTTTACCGCAATCGTCTTTAACATCAACGTCACCCTGCAGCTGTCATGAGGACATAATCCGTGGCTACTAATCCAAAAATCAAACAGGGCGTGCTCAATCGCGTTCGTGCCAGCATCAAATTCAGTGATGTGCCGGAGCTTAATGTGTCGGCCTCCTATCTGGCGAAGGAAGGTATCGAGATTGCTTTTCAGGGCAACATCGTCGAGCCACTGCCCACCATGACCGGCATTGTTCAGTCACCGCAGCCCTACATGATGGCACAGGCAAAAATTCATCTGGTGCGCAGTCAGGCGCTGGCCGCACAGTTTAAAGCGCGCTATGAGAAAGACGGGGTACTGGGCGACTGCCGGCTTTATACCGACAGCAGCACATTCGGTGATTTTGACCTATCGAATGCGTCGATTTCCAACTGCGGAGATATGACCTTCGCTGGGGGCGATCCGGGGCTGCTGATCACCCTGACCGGCATTTATTACACCAACTCTGATATGTGGGATCTGTAATGAAAATAGCGCGCAACATGAATCTGGTGGCTGAAGTGGAGACGGAAAAGGGGACGTGCTGGGTGCACAGCACCCCCATTTCTAAGGAGGTCTACCGGCAGCATTTTTTCATCCTGAGCAAAGTTTTCGCTGCGATATTCAGTGAAGGTCTGGGTGTCGTGGCCGGCCCGCGTATCGCCTATCTGCTGCTCGAGCGGATCGCCAGCGATATGGAGATCTGGGAAGGCGAAACCGGTGTACGCAATACGCTGGTGAATGAAATTATCCGGCTCTCGAATCTGGTGTATCCGGTTGAGGGAAAAGGCTGGGATAACCAGCCGCTTGAGGTGGCGCTGGATAAAGGCATTGTGGATCCGGACGACGTGATCGGTGAGCTGGTTTTTTTTACATGTGTCTCAGCAATAAACAAGCCGGCTCAGGCGATGGGCGTGATGGCGAGCGTGGCTGGACTCTGGAACAGTCAGATTACATCGCTGAATGTTACGGACTGGACAGCATCATTGCCGATATTGAAGCCAGGCGGGAATACTGGCGGGACGGAGAGCACGTCGTCAGCGACCTGCTCGGATACGCTACCGGTATAGGTTTCAGTGAGCTGTTCAGGCAGAGCGGTCTGGAGCTGCGCACGGCCGCGCAGCTTCGCGAGCTGATGAAGTGTAAGCCGCGGGGGATTTTCAGTGAGTGAGAATACACGTCCGGTTCTGGACATTAATATTGATGAATCCCGCCTTAAGCGGATGGAGGAGGTGGTTCAGAAATTCCAGGCTGCACTGCAGATCGGCCCGGGTGGTAAACCCGTTGTGTCGCCGTCCGCCGTGCCGGATAAGAAATTGCCGGTAGTGCCGGCCGGGGGGGGATCCTCCACCATGCCTGGTGAAATTAAAAAGCTGTTTCGTGGTCTGGATAAATCAGCCCGGGGAACACTGAAAACCTTTGGGCTGATTAACAAAACGCTGAGCACCACTCAGACCCTGCTGAAGGGGCTGTATTCGTCGACCCTTCGCTGGTCTGTCCGTCTGGGGTTGCTGAGTACCGGGGGCATGTTCGGTTATGATGTCATGGCCCGCCACGTGGCCACACAATACCGCACAGCCCAGGGCAACAACATGACCACCGGGCAGATGCAGGCGGCCCAGAACGTCTACGGCACCCGCTTTTCCGGCACCGGCAGCATCATTCAGGGGCTGACAAACGCGCAGAATAACCCCTCCGATCCGGCCTATGCAGCTTTACTTTCTCTCGGCATCAACCCTGCCGATGGGGCCGGTGCCAACCTGCCTGCACTGCTGTCACGGGCTGCGTCATTACTGAAGGGGTATAAAAACACCGGCGTTTCACAGGCCGTACTCCAGAGCATGGGTCTGGGTGGCATGATCGATGTGAACACGGCCAATCAGATTTCGGCCAACTCTGACGACATGGGCCGGCTGAATGCGATGTTTGGCGTGCAGTCTCAGCAGCTCGATAAGGATATGGGCGCGGGTACGCAGAAGAGTTTTCAGGATCTGAGCGGTAACCTGTCGAATGACGCCGATCGCGTTCTGAACTCCTTTCTCAGCGCCGTGGCGAAGCTGAATAAACCGATTGGCGCTCTGACGGACGAGCTGACCGCTGATATTGAGACGTTCCTGAAGGGCGGTAATGGTAAAGCCGTTTTTGACACGGTTGCTGACGGGCTGCAGAAGCTGGGTTCCTGGCTGTCAGGGCCGGATTTTCAGAAAGACCTGTCTGACTTTGAAAAAGATATAAAAGATATCGCCAGCGCCGTCAGGGATGCCATTCACTGGTTCGACCGACTGACGGGCAAGGATGAAGAATCGAAAAAGGCGAATCAGCCAGCGGGACCCGAAACAAACAGTCAGGCGATCGCAGGTCTCATGATGGGCACCTATGCAACGCCCTGGGACATGGCAAAGGCTGTGGGGCACACTGCCGGGGTAATTTTTGATAATTCAGCGCTGACACCGATGCGCAATCGTGCGGTCGCAAACGCACAAAAAAATAAATCAGATGCTGAGCGTGCCGCTGCGGGCACGCCCCGCATGGCTAACCCTAACGATCGGCATGCACTGAACGTCCTTAAAAGCCATGTTGCTGATGCCAATTATCAGAGCGGATTACCCGGCGGCATGCTGTCAGCGGTTGCAGGGGCGGAATCTGGCTGGGATATCCGGGCAGTCAGTGCCGCCGGCGCGGGCGGTCTGTTCCAGTTCACGAAAGACACGGCCTCACGTTATGGATTATCGGATGCCGATCGCTTCAATCCGGAGAAGTCTACCCAGGCGGCATCACGTTACTTTCAGGACAACCTGCGACGCTATCATGGTGATATTGCTGAGACGCTGGCGCAGTACAACGGCGGTAACGCTGCCGTAAACAAAGATGGCAATCTGAGCGTGAAGCTGGAAACCATCCGCTATCTGGAAAAGCTGCTGCCGCAGATACGCGGTGGCGAAGAGCAGCATACCGGCCTGATGGGGCGGCTGAGAGCAGCAGAGCAGCAGCTTAATGGCAATCGCGATCAGCGCGTTACGGTTCAGCTCGATATCAATCACAACCCCGGCGCAGACATCAACGCATCGGCGCAGTCACAGTATATCCCGCATTAATACGGAGGGAGAATGTCTCTCAACTTCTTCGGGCAGGCCTGGCGGCTGGCCTTTGAGGTGTCCCCGATCCTGCTCGTCAACGGTATCGCCGCCGATATCCCCGGCGGCACGCTGCCGATCGCCGTTTTCACCGAAGGGCTGAGTATCCTTGACGGTGCGCTGCACGGCGAGCTGTCTGACAATTCAACGCGATTCATGCCCATGCCCGGCACCACGCTGATCCAGCAGGATATCGGGCAGTACCCTTTTTATAATCAGGCGACGGCGGCTAACGCGGTGGTTCAGAAGCCTAACAAAATTATTATGCAGATGATCCGGCCTGCATCCACTACCTCCGGCTATGCGAACAAAACCATGACCTTTATGGCGCTGAAGCTGGCGCTGGATAAGCATAATCAGAGCGGCGGCAGCTATACCGTTCTCACGCCGTCTTTCATCTATACCGGCTGTCTGCTCAGAGCCATGGTCGATAACGCTGGCTTTTCTGCGCAGAACAAACAGGCGCAGTATTCCTGGTCCTTTGAGTTTGAGCAGCCACTTCTGACGGTTTCCCAGCTGGACGCCGCCCTGGGCAATCTGATGAGTAAATTCAGCAGCGGGGCGAAAACGGACGGCCTGTCCTGGTCCGGTGCTATGCAGCAGCTGCAGCAGGAGTTTGGATTTTGACAACCTTTATAGCTTTCAAACCGGTTTCTGATCAGCCGTTCACGTTCAGGGCCAGCGTGGGCGGCAGTCAGGTTTTCGGATCGGTGCCATGGAACCATTACGCCCGCCGCTATTACCTGCAGCTGAAAGACAGCCAGAATGCCGTGGTCGCCTATGTTCCGCTGGTGGCTTCTCCGGATAACTACGACATTAATCTGGCGCTGTCGCTTACGTCCGGAAAGCTGGTCTTCCGGGACAGCACACAGCAGTTTGAGGCAACCTGAATGCGCTATTACGAGCTGGACATAACAGACAGCCAGGGAAAGCCCATCGCGGACGCCGCCGGCAACGCTATCGGGCCGCTGATCAGTACAGACAGCCCGGCGGGAGCACTGAATATAATTTTCGACATTTATATCACCTCTCCGGACGTCGTCACCGGCGGCACGATGCTGGCCATCTATGGGCTGCCCATGGCGGCACTGTCTCAGAGCGTCAATCTGTTCGGGGCGAACGTCACCCTTTACGGCGGCTTTTCAGGTGGCCTGCCGCTGGAGCGACCGGAGCAGCAGGGGGTCCTGCTACAGGGCGAAGTCTTTAACCCGTATGCAAACTGGCAGGGCGTTAACCAGTCGCTGAATCTGATCGTCAATCCGGGGCTGCTGACCGACAAAAACGGCAAAACGCTTAACATCACGGTCGATGGTAAAAGGGGAGAAAAGCTGTCTGACGTGGTCAGGCGGGCGCTGAACGGTGCCTATCCGGATACGCAGCTGGACATCCGGATCAGCGACAAGCTGGTACTGCCTGAAGACTGGAAAGGTGTTTATAACCGTCCGTCACAGCTGGCCACCACCGTTAAAAGCGCGTCACTGGGCCTGCTGAATGAAGCCAGCTATACCGGCGTCAGTCTCATTATGCAGAAAGGGGTGATAAGACTCTTTGATAACCTGACTGCCTCCGGTGCCAGGATGATTGAGGCAGATGAGCTTATTGGCCAGCCAACCTGGATTGGTATCAACCGGGTGTCGTTCAAGACGCCGCTGCGCGGGGATTTGATGGTCGGGGATGAAATCTCGCTGCCTGACGGTCTGGTAAACGGCAACTCCTCATTACTGTCGGTTAATACGTCTGAAGCCTATGGCTCCCAACGCGGGAAACTGAATTTCTCAGGCAACTTTCTTATTACCTCGATGCGCCATGTGGGTGAATTCCGCAATGCGTCGGGGGAGGCATGGGTAACGATATTTGAAGCCGTTGAGACACTTGCCACATCCGGGGGTAAAACATCGTGAGCAACGCACAAAAATTTCCTTTTCTGGCGTCACTGTCGAATATGGCCACCACGCGACTTGAAGACCACAGGTTGCTGCAGGGGCGCGCACTGCCGTGCCATGTTGTGAAAGTGTCTGGCGCTGTCGTGACGGTGCAGTTTGACGTGCTGCCCGGCACCCTTCAGCTGCAGGAAATCACGGTACCGGTGGCGGGGTTTGAATACATTCGCTATCCCATCAGCGTGGGCGATAAGGGTGTCACAGTGCCTGCCGACGTTTCGCTGCGCAGCGTGTCCGGGTTGGGGACCGGCATGGCCGACATGTCGCTGCCGGCATCCCTGACCGCGCTGTTTTTCGTGCCGCTGGGCAACAGCGACTGGTCAGCAGCCGACCCGGATAAAATAACGCTTTATGGTCCCGCCGGCGCGCTGATAAAGACGACTGACGGTAAGGCATCGGTGGCGGTCGACAGCGACAGGATAACGCTCACCGTTGCCGGCCAGACGCTCGAGCTTTCAGCGGACGGCCTGAAACACAATGGCGTCAACGTGGGTGCCACGCATGAGCATGACGTCCAGAACTTGCAGCATGGCGACAGTACCATCACTTCAGGAGTACCGAAATGAGAACGTGGGGCCGCGTCCCCGATGGAAAGGGCGGTAAAAAGTGGGTGGCGGTGGAGTCGGACGCCAGCGGTGATTTTTCCTACGGATGGCTGACGACGCTTATCCAGACTCTGAAGCTCGGGCTGGGCGAGTCGCCGTTTTATGCACAGTACGGCATTCCTGCTCAGCAGTGCATTGTCAGCCAGATATATCCGGACTACTACGTGAACATGGTTCAGCAGCAGTTCGCCGGCTATTTTGCTTCTCTCACCATCACAAAGGTCGCCGGAGCCGATCGGCCGACCTATAACATCGGCGTGATTTTCAACAACGGGGTTTCCTGGCGAGGCGATATCGCCGTGTGAATCATCCCAGGTAAGACGTTCAAATCAGACACCCTGCGGGGTGTTTTTTTATGGAGTAAAAATGTCTGATCTGCCAGTTACTGTTACCGAGGCGGGCGCACAGCCCACGCCACCCGAAACCCTGCTTTCCGGTCTTATTTCTAAAGTTGCTGCTGAGGTTCCGGGATATACGGCCAGCCTGCCGGCCTCACTCATTACGGATCTTGCCAGCACCGCGACCGGCGCGCTGGCGCTTATCGATCAGGCCATGGTCGATGCCATCAACGCCGTTACGCCCTATGGCGCTAACGTGCCGCTGCTGAACCAGCTGGGCAATATTTATGGCGTCAACAAAGGCACCGGCTCTAATACCTCTGTCTACGTGCATTTTTCCGGTTTGCCGGGGTTTGTCGTACCAAAGGGGCTGGTGGTGTCAGACGGCAACTACCAGTATGCAGTACAGGCAAATGCAATCATCCCCGCGTCCGGTCAGACCGGGGGCGTATACTGCCTGGCAATAAGCAGCGGCTCATGGGCCGTGCCTGCCGGGTCGGTAACCCAGGTGATCACCTCGGTGCCCGCCACACAAAAACTGACATGCACCAATGTTGATGCCGGCACGCCGGGGCTGGAGGCACAGAGTGAAGCCGTTTACCGGGCGCGGGTTATGCAATCGGGCATGGTAACGGTGCAGGGCGTGCCAGACCTGCTCAAGTCGCTGCTGGCTAAGGTCGATGGCGTCATTTCCTCGCGGGTGTCTTACCGGCAGGTTAACACCACGCAGTGGGCGGTCATTGTGGGTGGCGGGGATCCTTATGAGGTGGCTTTCGCTATTTACCAGGCCGTTCCTGATATATCCGTACTGACGGGCGATGTTAACGATCCTTCTGGTAATGAACCCACGGTGATTACATCAACGATCACCAGCTATCCGGACAGTTACACCATTCCGTTCGTTAATCCGATATCGCAGGCTCTGGGCATCATCATTACCTGGAATGCCACCCTGGTTGATTTCTCGGACGAGACGATCAGCGCCGCCGTGATCCCGGTGATGGTGGACTACATCAATGGCATTGCTATCGGCGACCCGGTCAGCATTTATCGCATCCAGAAGCTGTTCCTGACTGCCGTGGCCGGCATTGTCAGTGAGGACTTAGTTTCTTATATCGATGTTGAGGTGAAGGTAAACGATAAAATCGTTAAACCGGATGACCATACCGGCCTGATTTCAGGGGATGAGTACGGTTATTTCGCGACTGACTCAAGCCAGATAACGGTAAAACAGTATGAAGCCAGTTGATAAAATTATTCCCGCTTATCCCTTTGTGCAGTACCGGGATGATCCGAACGTTGTCGCGTTTTTTAATACCTATAACACCCTGGCCCAGCAGTATCTGACCGCCTTTAACAATCTTTATCTTCCCTGCTGGACATCATCACTGGTCACCGGAAATCTTCTCGACTGGGTCGCTAAGGGCATCTATGGCGCGGAAAGACCGTTGTTACAGACATCGACGGCGACGGTTGCCGAAGGCCCCTATGACACCGCTGAATATGACGAAGTGGCCTATGCCCGGATGAAGAATTTTCACCCTGGCACGTTCCAGCACCTGCCTGACGAATATTTTAAGCGGATCCTGACCTGGAATTTTTATAAGGGGGATGGCTTTCAGTTTTCGGCGGAATGGCTCAAGCGCCGCATTGCCCGTTTTATTCACGGACCCGCCGGGACCGACCCGCAGCTGCAGAACACCTTTGACGTGAGCGTAACCAGCAGTGCGGGCAAATTCACGCTGAAAATTCCGGAATACGGCGATGGCGTGGGTGAATTTCTGGTTAAGGCAATCAACACGAAGCTGGTGAATTTGCCGTTTATTTATAACTTTGAAGCAGAGGCAGTGGAGCAATGATTACGGGTTTTGGAAATAACGTTGTTTCGGCCCTGGCCGAAAATGTGACGTCGATACAAACGACTATCACCGTGATGCCTGATCAGGGTGCGATGTTCGCCGCGCTGCTGACCGCCGATTTTGAGAACCCCTCAAACCCTCAGAATATGTACGCGATTATCACGCTGACCAACTCCGGGCAGACTGCCCGGGAGATCTGTCACCTGACGGCAGTAAAGGGCGACGTGCTGACGGTTGTACGCGGACGGGAGGGGACGACAGCTCGAGGCTGGTCACTAAACGACGTCGTGGCCAACTTCGCCACGCGGGGTTCTGAAAATGGGTTCGTACAGGCGGAACAGCTGCAGACCGGCCAGTACACTGCAGCTGTTGCTGGTGGGTCAGAGAACGTGCTGGCCATCCAGCTGCCGGGAACGTTTTTTCTGAATAACGCCACAGACTGGACCTTCAGAACGCCGATTATCGTCGTGCCGACACTGACCAACACCGGCGCGGCGACGCTGCAGCTGGTGATCGGCGGTAAGGTGCTCGGAACGTTCCCGCTTTATAAGGGCAATAAAGCTGAACTCGAGGCAGGCGATATCATCGCTGATATTCCGATCGCGTGCCTGCTGGATAAGAGTAAAACATTCTTCAGCGTGATAAACCCGGTGAAGGTCTATTCCCTGGATAAAGGGCTGGTGCGCAGCGTAAATAAGATCCTGCCCAATGATAAAGGGGCTGTAACGCTTAAACCTGAAGACGTAAGCGCCGTACAGCAGGGCGGTGGCACCGGCATGAAAGATAATAAGGTCTATTTGGGCTGGAGTGGCACAAAACTGATTGCTCAGGTTGACTCTACTCAAATGGGCGCTCTGTTTTACGAGAAGAATCCGCCTACAGCAGCACAGACAGGTGCCTATCCATTATCGGGTGGAGAGGTAGAGGGAGAGGTGTGGTCTGCGGTTGATAATAACTATCGTTTAGTTGCAGGCAACCGGGGCGCGTTCTGGCGGTTTGACAGTAGCAACATGTATCTGATGTTCACTAATGATGGCGATCCTCATGGTGGCTTTAACGATCTGCGCCCACTCATTGCTGATTTTGCAACAGGTAAACTATCAACCGGGCATGATTTCAGTGCGGGCGGCAATGTTTACAGTGGAGGTGGAGCCAGCCGTTTAGCTACAGACGGCAATATCTATGGCTCTGTATGGGGTGGATTTCTCAATAACTGGATAGCGGGTCAGATTTCAGCGCAGGTAGGGGCAGTACAGACCTGGGTGAGTCAGAACTTTGTAAACAGTTCGCGTCAGGCATCCGCCACGTGGTCTGGGAAAGTTGGCGGTGGGGCTGGGCTACAGGTGCCAGCTGGCTGCGTAGTGATAGGTGCCAGAAATAACGGAAGTTCAGACGTGGCGAACATGAGCCTTTTATATGCTGCCCAGCAAATTCTCGTTAATGGCAACTGGATGACAATAGGATTAGCGTAATGGTCTTAATGAAAAATCTGCACGTGTATAACGCCGAAATGATTGCCGGTAATTCCGTGCTGTTTCTGAAGGACGATGCCGGTCGTGACTGGTATGAGTCGCAGAAATTGTTTGACGATGAAACACTGAAAGTTGTTTTCGACAGTTCGGGCATCATTGTTTCAATGAATTATGATGTGTCAACGTTGTGGCCGGTAGATAATTCTGTCGCAGAAGTCGCCGCAGCAGATGTGCCTGAAGGAATCGATATTACCGGCAACTGGATGTTTGACGGCAAAAATATTGTGCCGCGTACCTATACCGCCGAAGAGTGGCAGGCGAGAGCGGAAGCACAGCGTCAGAACCTTCTCACCGCAGCTAACGCCGCCACCGCCGACTGGCGCACAGAACTTCAGCTGGACACCATCAGTGACGAAGACAAAGCCAGCCTGGTCAAGTGGATGGCCTATATCAAAGCGCTTAAGGCGGTGGATCTCAGCAGCGTCAGCGATGAGGCAGGGTATAACGCGATTGTCTGGCCGGAAGAGCCATAAAAAAGCCGCCGCACAATTGCTGGTGTCGGCATGCGTGCGGCGGCTATAGCATCGCTCAGAGAGCAAGGACGAGGTAGAACTTAATTATTATAGCCGGGATGGTTAAACATGGGCGTTTACTTCAGCGCCAGCAGCTGTGCCAGCGTCATATTTTTAAGTTCTTCCTGGGATACGCACATATACCCGTTCTGTGCCGCCCACCAGTGCACTTTTTCCATTGTAGCCACAACTGCATTGGCAGGGACTTTTTCAGTAAAGCTGATCTGGTGATGTTCGTCGAAGTGGATCAGAAGAGAGTGGCCATCACCCTGGATGATGTCGCGGGATTCGGAGCGGTGGAGTTCGGCTTCCATGCGATCAAACTCGGCTATGTAAGCCTCTTTGAACGCCGCCGCTTTTTTGCCGGCAAATCCCATGACCAGGAAGACGAAGCCGTTTTTCGTGATTTCGTAGGCTGGCCGTTGCTCACCCTTTGCGTCGGTATACTTGACGGGCGCAAAATTGCGCCGGTTGAATTCTGGTGAGGAATCAAGTAAGTCAATCTTGCGGAGGATATCTTTATGCTGCTTGTTAAAAAAGTCAGCTACATCTAACGAAGTTGTAACTAGGTGACCTTCACGGATGCTAATTTGGGGAATTTTGGTTGAAATAGATTCTAACATGGTTTGTATCCTCTGAGTTTCGTTGAATGGTGGTCGGGTGCTTCAACACCGCTCAGAGACGGCCCGTAGTTTTCCCTCCCATCCTGAGAGGTGTTATATGTGCTACGCGCCACCCGACCATTGTTCAATGAAATCTGGACACAAAAAAACCGCAAGTCTGCCGGGCGCGGTAACCGCTCTGAGAAGGTGTGTTGAGCACCGGAGACAACTTTATAAAATTTTGATTTTAAAATCAAGGTGCTTGTGCCGCCCTAATCACCAGCCCAAGAATGCCATAGCTTGCGGTTAAAATATCCTTATTTTTCATTCGAGGTCTTTGAAATACTATCAAACCTGAATAAAAAAGATGGTTCAGATAAACCACCGTATAAAGTTAAACTTAATTCACTTGCACAAGTGTTTTTATAAGGAATGAATTCACCAGAAAATGTAACTACATCACCTTTGTGTAAGTCATATATTTGTTTGTACAGTTGGCTATTTTTGGGTATTGTAGTTTTTTCATTTATATCCGAAAGCGCATTGTTATATGTTTCTATGCTTATATTGTATGGTAGTTTTACTTCGAGAGTTGCATTGTCTTTCAAAGTTGATCCAATGTTTTCAACAGTGCCTTGCCAGTTCTGAATGTGGTGGTTTTTAGGAAGGGATTTGCATATTTTTTCGTCTCGTAAATTTCTTACGTCCTCTCTCTGTAAATCATTGGCCTCGTCATTACTATTAATTGATTCCTTTACAATGCTAATGAATTCTTTTTCATCTTTAGGTCTACTATCTTCTGGCTCATTCGGCTGTCCGAAAAAGTAAAGCGCTGAAAAAAATATTAGGACAAGGATATATTTATCAAATCTACTGAACATCAATCCACCTATATTAATCCGTTGTTAATTCATTGATAGTTAATTATTTCTGATCTGCCAATAGCAGTTATAAACGCGGGCGCACAGCCCACTTCACCACAGCTAAGTGCGTAGTTCAGAGGTCTGGTTTCTTTCATGATGTCTGTATATGAGAGCTGAGATCCGTCAACAGCTTCAACTATTTCGTATTGAAGATTAAGGCGAGATAGTTGTTGTTCCATAGAAGCCCTACGCTCGGGGGATCGCGCCAGATTAATGACGAATATCTTCATCACAGATAGTCCTTTATGTGGTTCGAAGGGAGAAAGAAAAGAAGGCTACCAACGAAGCGCTTCAAAACGTTGGCAACCACTGAGGCATGGTCAGCACGAGGATAAACAGGAATTGCCTCAAAGCGCTACACAACATCACGAGACAGCATACAAACTCAAAAAAACGCCCAATCGCAGGGCGTCACCGAATACCGATGCAATTAGCATAGAGTTTATATAGTTGTATCGTGAGGTCGCTCTCACAAGAGGGATTATGCGATGATTAAAAGCAATATTAGTTAAACGGAATGGGTTGGGATGCTGAATATATTGATTCTTATCAATATTTGTTGTGTTTGACATTTGGAGCGGCCAGCGGGAATCGAACCCACATCATCAGCTTGGAAGGCTGAGGTAATGCCATTATACGATGGCCGCGAAATGGTGCCGATTACCGGAATTGAACTGGTGACCTGCTGATTACGAATCAGCTGCTCTGCCATCTGAGCTAAATCGGCATGGTGGCCCCTGCTGGATTTGAACCAGCGACCGGGCGATTATGAGTCGCACGCTCTGACCGCTGAGCCAAGGGGCCGGATGCTGCGGTGCCGGGTGCCTCCCGGTAGATCGGCAAAGCCAGACCGACCCGCTTAGTATTCTGCACTTTCAGCTTAAGCCCCGCCGCACAGGGGGATTCACCGCAGCGAAGGGAGCATAGCGGCGGACGCTTCAACAACCTTTCAACCTGCCATAAATAAAAAAGCCCGCCACTCACGAAAGAGGCGGGGTACATAGCAGAGGATGCCTGCCAAATAAACATCGCTGGGTTTGTAGCTGCTAAGGATAGACAGCCACAGATTAAGCGTAGCGGCTGGTTGATTTATATCAAGTAAACCGCTCGGTTCACTTCAGTTACTTATTATCTCTTCTGTACAGCGCCCACTCTTCGATACGTTCCCCGCTCGGCAGGGTACAGTAGCCTGTCTCACCATCCGGACCCTTCACAATGTCCAGTTTGCCGCCGATTTTTTCACAATACACTGAGGCAGGGTTGGCCATGCCAATCTGTTGGGGCTTATCGTTGTGAGTTGTGCAGGCCGCCAGTAATGTAGTGGAGGCAATCAGGGTGAGAATTTTCATTACAATCCTTATATCTTGAGGCGGTTATGCCGATCTTAAACTGAGTATAGATCTATCTGCTAGTCTGGTTTAGTCATTAGGCTACGTAGAGTTGCATTCTGACTCAAAACGCACCGCTGAACCTTTGCGGCAAGTCACTAATAGCAACGAAATTTCCACGAACTTATACGAAAAAAATGATATGTATTTGATTTAAATGAGGTGAATTAGCACGCTTTTTTGATTAAAAATCGAGCTTTAGATGACTTAATTTTCTGATTTTAAAGTGGATTTCTTGAGGGTGGCGACAACAGGAATCGTATTCGGTCTTTTTTTGTTTTTACGATTTATAAATTTTTACGGTGATTGTTACTAACTATCCTGAAATCATAATATCCATTCCATTCCATTCCATTCCATTCCATTCCATTCCATTCCATTCCATTCCATTACGTATTTCTGACCGCTCATTCCGCGCACTTCGGCAAATACCTCCCATCTATGTATCCGGGTCATTACGTTGGTTAAAATCTTCATGACAAGCATGCCGTTATTTATTTTGATGACGGGGACACAGTTACGATAATCAATCATTCGGTGCCCATTAAGTGAAGGTCTGTTCAGGGACACTACTCGTGCAGAGGAATGCATGACTTTGTACTTAGCTGTCAGACGGATGGGGAGCTATCGGAGAATGATTGTTTTATCATCCTGTGGCACAATAAAGCAGCTATTATCATAAACGAGGGATCGAGAATGATTTCAGGCACAGCAGCAAAACAGGAACCCGGACGTTACTACACATTTGAGTCAAGACTGCCTCACGGCGTTTTTTTTGAGATTCGCCCCGGCCATTTGCCCCGAAATGCCAGGCCCGTAACAGATGAAACCAGCGGTATGTGTATCGGTTATTCGGTCGCACAGGCTCCGGGGTTGTGGCAGATTTATGATGTTGAGGGGCGTTTTGTCAGGCTGGAAGAAGCGCCACTTGAAACACCTCTGATTGATCCCACGGATATTGCCCTGTTTGGCTTGGGTATTTTTCGTATCCTGCGTACAGGGCGGGTGCTGTTTGAATCAGGGGCACGTGCCGCTATTTATGCGAAGCTCAGTCAGTCCACTATATCCTTTCTGCGCAGCAGACTTAAAGTCGGGCTGCATGCACGCAACCTTAAAATGACTGAGGCTGCTGCAAAACACATGCATGAACCGGGGCGCTATGTCCCTCTGCAAATTCAGGAAAGAGCGATTCGCTATGGCAGGCGGATGGCAGATCCCCGCAAAGGTGAAGGTATGTTCAGATATGAGACCAGAATGTTTAAACTACGCTTTAATAAGCAAACAATAGAATATGAATATAAAGAATACACACTCGAAGTCGTCGTGCGTGAGTCAGACTGGACGATATCGCATTTTAAATACATGGACTAACTGACTGGAAAACTTGTATGTTTGATTTACGCAATGAAGATTTCACATTTGTGATTTCTCCTTTTGAAAGAATCTCAGACGATGAGGCCGACCCGGTTGGGCATCTATGGGACTGGATCCAGTCCTGGATTGAGTTCTCTGTTAGCGGCCTCAAAATGCAGTTTCAAACTGAATTTACCATCGGCGAACTAAAGATTTTAAAGGATGAGTTTTTCGAACATTACCAGGCAATCATCTCGCAGCGTGAATTAAAACCTTTTAATTTTCGCAGCGAACGCGGCCAACTCAATATGGTTATCAGAAAAGCGACGGGTAAAGATGGTGTTATAGTGGAGTTTGATATTCGCCCGGAACCACATGCCGACAGCGTACAGGTTAAAGGTGGTTTTGGCCTTGATGAAAGCTATTTCCCAGACATTTTGAAGCGACTAGATGAAATGATCCAATGGCAGAATTAAGCCCTGGTTGTTTATCATTTTGTATAAAACTGCCGGGTGGTGGCTTATTCAGACCGGCTTTTTGGCCATTTAAAACATGGAGTTCCTGTAAGACTAACCGCCTGGACATTTTACGCGTATTTTACATTCTGAAAGGATGTTCTTTTAGATATTCTTTATCCTTGCAAAACATTGATGTCAGAATGGCTATGACACCCTGTCAGGAAGATGCTGTGGATAATACTGATGGAGTGTCGAAGTTGCATTTTATGGGGAATGGCTAAAATGAAGGAAGTCATACTGTGGCTGATAAAATCTTTTTCTGATTGTGTTTTTTAGCAGTCATGGTGACAGGCTTATATTTTATTACACAGTTTATTCCTGAGCATGTGGCGCTTCCTTGCTTGGTATGGATAATCGCTGTTTCTTATGTATATGTGAAATTTTATTCAAGATGTTAGTTGAATTGGTGTTTCGAAAAGAATACTTAATTTATCCTGATAAAACCAATTATAAATAATGTGCTTAAAAAGAGTTTTTGGCTGCCATTTAGCGATTATATCAACGGGATACCTCTGATTGAAGCTAACAAAGCCTATCCGTTCATGAGATTCACTATCAGTCTTAAATTCTCAATTCTCAATTCTCAATTCTCAATTCTCAATCGCCTTACTACTGCCAGCACAACCGTAGAAAATAGCCTTCCTACACGCCAACTCCACCCCAAAATTGACCTCAATCAACCTCTCCCAACATCCTCCCCAGACCCCTCACCATGTTTACCCACCGTATAAAAACTCAGTCGTAACCTGCCCCGGTCATATTCAAACAGGATCTGTTATGTTCTTAAAAAAAGTTATCCCATGTGTAATTGTAGCGCTGGCAAGTGCCGCAATGTCAGGCTGTGTGATGGCTGAGGGCGGTCATCATCATGGCCCATCTTCTGACTGGCATCGTCATCATGAAAACCGGCATAACGACACCAGCTGGAGTCAGCATGCCGGACCTGCTGCGTCAGCAAACAATGCTTCTCAGCATATGGGACCACCGCCAGCGCCGGATAGTGCCGCACAGCATATGGGGCCGCCACCCGCTGACAGTGGCATCCACCGCTGGCACTCTTAAGAGGCGTTTGAGCAATCAGTACGAAATCATCTGAAGCGACAGGGGCTTAATCGCCCCTTTTAACAGGCAATGTTCACCTGACCAAATTGTTCAGTAAGCGCGCTTCATCTCTACCCGACAGAGAACGTAAGCCTGACGAAGCGTTGCCGTTAAACACGATCCCTAAAAAACCGACCCCACTCGCAAAAGTCACAACAACTCTCGCAGCAAGCACCTAAACCTTACCTGTCATCTTGTCATCATCTCCGTTTGGCTTATTCTTAATCTCCAGTCAAAAGGAGGAACGTTTATGAAAGCGGCAATTGCTAATAGTGAACACCAGGTTGAAGTGGTTGAGAAGACGCTGCGTCCTCTCAAAACCGGCGAAGCGCGGCTCAGGATGGAATGCTGTGGTGTATGCCATACCGATTTACATGTGAAGAACGGTGATTTTGGTGATAAGACCGGCGTCACGCTGGGCCACGAAGGGATTGGTATTGTCGAGGAGGTCGCGCCGGATGTCACCTCGCTCAAGCCGGGCGATCGTGCCAGCGTCGCCTGGTTCTTCAAGGGCTGTGGACACTGTGAATACTGTAACTCCGGTAACGAAACGCTCTGCAGGGACGTCATCAATGCCGGTTTTACCGCCGATGGCGGCATGGCTGAAGAGTGCATCGTCGTTGCAGATTACTCGGTCAAAGTTCCCGACGGGCTTGATCCCTTTGCCGCCAGTAGCGTCACCTGCGCCGGTGTCACCACCTACAAAGCGGTAAAAGTATCAGAGGTCAAACCGGGGCAGTGGCTGGCAATTTATGGTCTTGGCGGACTGGGAAATCTCGCGCTTCAGTATGCGAAAAACGTCTTCAACGCCAAAGTGATTGCAATTGATGTCAGTGACGGACAGCTGGCGCTGGCGAAAGAGATGGGAGCCGATCTGGTCGTCAACTCTGCCAGCGAAGATGCGGCACGCTTTATTCAGGAGAAAACCGGTGGGGCACATGCTGCTGTGGTCACAGCCGTCGCCAAAGCGGCCTTTAACTCGGCGGTGGATGCGGTCAGAGCCGGAGGTCGGGTCGTAGCAGTCGGACTGCCGCCGGAAGCAATGAGCCTGAATATCCCGCGACTGGTACTTGATGGCATCCAGGTGGTGGGATCGCTGGTCGGAACGCGCAACGATCTGGCGGAAGCTTTCCAGTTTGCGGCAGAAGGCAAGGTGGTGCCGAAAGTGACCAAAAGGAAGATTGGTGAGGTTAATGCCATCTTCGATGAGATGATTCACGGCAAAATCCGCGGCAGGATGGTGATCGATTTTACCGGTCAGTCTGCCAGTTAAAACCCAATTGAGCGTCACTAAGGCCCGCGCATTGCGGGCTTTTTTATGTCTGCACAGCCTGTTTCTGCCATGTGAATGCCTTAACACCTGTTCGCCACAAACATTAATAAGCTCTGCTTTATGTTTCATTGTGTGATTTTCACTTGCACTTTACCGGTAACATTATAGTTTATGAGAGGAAGGCATGATTACACACAACCGAAGGAGTGTTATTTATGGCGAAGCATCACTTACTTAAATCCATTGAAATTGCTGCAATTGTACTGTTTGTCCTGATACTGGCGTATCTGGCTGTGACCGGTCTGATGTCATCAACGGGCATGGATCACGCCTGGCCTTATCCCACTAAGTAACTAAGTGCGGCACCAGGGAAATTATAAATAATATAAATAGATAACCTTTCCCTCTCGAAGGGATAAACCCCGCTATCGCGAGGTTAATCAGAGGTTACACCAGACTTACTGACAGCAGCGTCAGCTCTTCAGTTTCCAGCGACAGGCTTTTTTTGGTTTCGAACATAAAGGTTTCAAGCGCCTCTTCAACATCATCGCCTTCTATAAAAGCGTGCGTCGTAACATGATTTTCACCCTTTGGCTTAATCACGTAGGAAACAAACCACTTCTTCTTTTCCATGATGCTTTTCCTCTTCTGAAAATAGTAAAGCCGCGTGGCGATAATGCCTTAACAAGCCGTTCTTTCGCAGGATCCTCAGCGGAACCTGCCTTTAAACGCAGCGTGGCCGACAAAGGCTAATCAAGCGGGGCAGGATGCAGCAGGTCAATTACGTCATCGATTTCATTGCTGGCTGCGTGGCGATCCAAGGCAACCGCGTAGTAACGTCCCTTACAGTAGTGCTTCGTGACCGCCACCCGATGGCCCGTATCGCTGTCAGCTTCACCGCCGTTCGGTGTTTGCAGATGGGGCGGGATTACCAGCTCACTTTCAAGTTGTTCTGCTTCAATGATCACCGCGCCACCGTCACTGGATAGCAGCAGATGCTGAATGCTCATGTTCTCTCCTTTGCATCAGATTGCTAACCGGGAAAGTGTAGTTCACCTCAGCAGGCGTGCTGACGAGAGCGCGTAATCAATGCCTGTGGAGGGCTGATTAACGGCGTCAGAGGCAATAAAAAAGCCCCGAGAGGGGCTTTTAAGAAATGAGTGGTCTGAAACTTAGCTGGTCTGATCGGCCAATTTCGGCTTCAGCATGCGTTTACCCATCTGAATGCCGGGCTTCTCAACATACTTGTAGAGTAAAGAGGCCAGCGCATAGGTGAGTGGAATAGCAGAGATGCAGACGATCAGGAAGCGTATCGCGTCGCTCTTAAACTCAAAGTCAGTATGAGTGAGCAGCTGGGCGATCAACGGGATCACAATCAGCAGGTGCAGCAGGTAGACCGAAAACGAGACGTCGCCCAGCCATGTGCTGAGTCGGTTGTTCAGTAGCTTACGCGGCAGGGCAATCAGCTGAGCCATCATGCTGCTCTGCGGGTATTGCCACAGAATCGCCGCCATACCAACGATCATCAGCGCCTCCATTATCACCTGCAGTTTGATCGCATCCATGCCAATCGCCACGGTGACGACCGGGCCGAGCAGCGCATAGCCGACATAGAGCAGGGATTTACGGCGAATCGCTTCGGCCAGCAGCATTCCTGCCAGGAACATGTTCAGCTTAATCAGGATCATCGAAGGCATCTCAAACGCCTCATAATAATCGGCCAGCACATACCGACCGGCGCAGCAGAGCGCCATGATGCCAATCAGCGAGGCGGCATAACCAAAGCGCAGCGTGACCAGCATGATGAACGGGAACAACAGATAGAACTGCATCTCCAGCCCGATACTCCAGTCTGGCAGCACGGTGTTAAACCCATACTCGGGCAACATGCCGAACAGGAAGCTGACGTGAGTCAGGATGTTAGCCAGCGACTGGTCGTTGTAACGCGACGACTCCGTGGCGGTGCCGGAATAGAAATGCGCAATGGTGTCACGCATCTCACCAAACCACGGGCCATAAATCAGGGCAATGATTAACAGCAGATAGTAGAGCGGAGCGATACGGAAGAAGCGGCGGACCCAGAACTTCTTAATCGTCTCCGCGCTCTGCCATGGCTCTTTCTGCTGGCGCTCGACGTAGTTTTTCGCCATCAGATAACCCGATAACAGAATAAACAGGTCGACCCCGATGCCCGGTGATGAAATCAGCGTGATATGGCAATGAACCAGTAAGCTGATATGGCCAACCAGTACCCAGAGAGAGGCAATGCCGCGTAATCCTTCCAGCTCCGTTGACCAACCTCGTGTTGCAGACATAACTTTTCCTCGTTTTTATCCGGCTTTTGGCGCTCACTAAGCCTTAAGGCAAAAGATATGTAAACGGGCCTTTACAAAAGTAAGAGGATTCCGAGCACGGAGATAAGGAAAAAATCAACTGCAAAAGGGCGGGAAAGCACGCAAAGGTAAGGGCGTACACGCGTACACCCTTGACCGGAATTACTGATTGAGATGAGCCATCAGGCCAGCTTTAACAGGATCATGCCAGCCAGCAGAAGAGTCAGACCGGCCCAGCCTTTGCGGTTCAGTCGCTGGCCAAACAGCACCCATCCCGCCGCGACAGTAGCGATAATCCCAAAACCGCCCCAGACCGCATAGGCAATCGACAGATCAATACCTTTGACTGCCTGGGCCAGTGCGCTGAATGCGAGCAGGACACAGCAGAGCGACAGCACGCCGTGCAGCGGTTTCTTAAACCCATCAGAATATTTAAGGAATATGTTGGCGGCAATCTCCAGCACGATAGCCAGTGCCAGCCAGGCGGCATGAACAAAATCAGCGATGACCATGATTAACCTCCGCTGATGATTGGGTGCCTGTCTTGATCAGCACAATCCCGACGATTAGCGTGACCAGACCGCAGATTTTCAGCGCTGACAGCGCTTCGCCAAACAACTGTACGCTGAATAACGTAATCAGCATGATACCAATCCCTTCCCACAGGGCATAAGCCACACCCAGGGCGATACGTTTGATGGCGAAACTCAGCAGAATATAGGAACAGGCGATCATGCCCAGCATCATCAGATAGCCTGAATGGCTGCCATTGAGGCTGGACCACTTCATGAAAAGGGTACCAATAATTTCAGTAACAATAGCGAGTGATAGTAAAACCCAGGCGCGCATGGGTGCTCTCCAGCAACGATAAATGACGACCTGCCACAGACAAGGCAGACTCAGAACAGTGTCGAAGTGGTGAGGGGACTACAGGGCGTTACGCCAGTGCTGATCGGCGACGTTCCAGCCAGAAAGGAAGGTGGGGGTAAGATGTGACATGAACATTCTGCTCATAAAATTTACAACGCATCCACATTGTTGCTTCTCATCAGTGGACGGGATAATGCCTCCGGTTAAATACACGCCGGATTTATAGCATTCTGCACATCATGAAATCAACAGCAGATACTGCTTTATTTGACGCAGGTTAAGGTTTGATGGTTTGAGAAAGGAAGTCTATGTAAAAGGATGTATGGAAAAGGGGAATCGTTAAAACCCTGCATAAAAAAAGCCGGGCAACAGTGTGCCCGGCCATTATTACGTGACACCGTCACAAATTACTCTGCGCGCTGCGGCACCGTGCGAACCGGCGCGTCACCCGCGACATAGTAAGAGGCGGTGCTGCGTGGCAGCGGCTCGCGGCCTCGGATCTTATCGGCAATCTTCTCACCAATCATGATGGTGGTGGCGTTCAGATTACCGGTGATGATCAGCGGCATAATTGACGCATCCACCACGCGTAATCCCTGCAATCCATGCACACGTCCTTCGCCATCCACGACGGCCATCGGGTCATTACCCATCTTACAGGTGCCGCACGGATGATAGGCGGTTTCGCCGTGGTTACGCACGAACTCGTCCAGCTGCTCATCGGTCTGACAATCCAGACCCGGACTGATTTCACGGCCACGATATTTATCCAGCGCTGGCTGGTTGATGATCTGGCGCGTAATGCGGATTGCATCGCGGAACTCATGCCAGTCCTGCTCATGCGACATGTAGTTGAACAGAATAGCCGGATGACGACGCGGATCGCGTGACTTCAGGCGCACATGACCGCGGCTTGGCGAACGCATTGAGCCGACGTGACACTGGAAGCCGTGGGCATCAACGGCGTTAGACCCGTTGTAGTTAATCGCGACCGGCAGGAAGTGATACTGAATGTTCGGCCAGGTAAATTCTTCACGGCTGCGGATAAAGCCGCCTGCCTCAAACTGGTTGCTGGCGCCGATACCGGTGCCGTTAAACATCCACTCTGCACCGATTTTCGGTTGGTTCCACCACTTAAGGGCCGGATAGATAGAAACCGGCTCTTTACACTCATACTGGAGATACATCTCCAGATGGTCCTGCAGGTTTTCACCCACGCCCGGCAGATCGTGAACCAGCGGGATGTCGAATTGCTTCAGCAGCTCAGGCGAACCGACGCCAGAACGCTGCAGGATCTGCGGCGAGGCGATAGCGCCCGCGCACAGCAGCACTTCACGGCGAGCGGTCACTTTGTTAATCGTATTGCTGTCGCCCTGCAGATACTCCACGCCAACCGCGCGCTTGCCGTCGAAGATGATGCGATCGGTGGTGGCATGCGTAATGATCTTCAGGTTGGGGCGGCCTTTGGCCATGTCGAGATAGCCACGCGCGGTGCTGGAACGGCGTCCGTTTGGCGTCACGGTACGATCCATCGGACCGAAACCTTCCTGCTGGTAGCCATTCAGGTCGTCGGTGCGCGGATAACCCGCCTGTACACCTGCCTCAATCATCGCTTCAAACAGCACGTTGTTGCCCGCTTTCGGCGTTGCGACACACACCGGGCCATCGCCGCCGTGGAAATCGTTCGGGCCGATGTCGCGGGTTTCCGCTTTACGGTAGTAGGGCAGGCAGTCCAGATAGCTCCAGTTCTCCAGGCCAGGTTCGCTGGCCCAGTTGTCCAGATCCATCGCGTTGCCGCGGATGTAGCACATGCCGTTAATCAGTGATGAACCGCCCAGGCCTTTGCCGCGACCACACTCCATGCGACGGTTGTTCATGTAAGGCTCTGGCTCGGTTTCATATGCCCAGTTATAACGTTTGCCCTGCAGCGGGAAGGCAAGGGCCGCAGGCATCTGGGTGCGGAAATCAAAACGGTAATCCGGGCCGCCCGCTTCCAGCAGCAGGACGCTCACGTTGCTTTCTTCGGTAAGACGGGTCGCCAGAACGTTACCTGCGGATCCGGCTCCAATAATAATGTAATCAAATTCCATTCGTCGTTCCTCAGGTTAAGTGATTAAAAGACAGACTGAAAACGCGTCAGCTCAACCTGCACGGACTTCACCTGGGTGTAGCTCTGCAGCGTCATCAGGCCATTCTCGCGGCCAATGCCGGAGTGCTTGTAGCCACCCACCGGCATCTCTGCGGCGGACTCGCCCCAGGTGTTGATCCAGCAGATACCGGCTTCGATCTGATGAATCACGCGGTGCGCTTTATTCAGGTCCTGCGTCACCAGTCCGGCGGCCAGACCAAATTCGGTGTCGTTGGCGCGGCGGATCACTTCTTCTTCGGTTTCATAGCTCAGGATCGACATCACCGGCCCGAAGATCTCTTCACGGACAATCTTCATCTCATCACGGCAGTCGGTGAACACGGTTGGTGCCACCCAGGCACCCTGGTCGAAATCACCACCGGTCAGCCGTTTACCGCCGCACAGCACGCGTGCGCCTTCAGCAATGCCGGATTCGATGTAGCGCATCACGTTGTCGCGATGGCTGAAGCTGACCAGCGGACCAAAGTTGGTAGCCGGATCACGCAGATCGCCTGCTTTAATACGGGCAACGCGTTCGCTGATTTTGGCCTCGAACGCCGCCTGCAGTTTTGCAGGGATAAAGACGCGGGTGCCGTTGGTGCAGACCTGACCGGAGCTGTAGAAATTCGCCATCATGGCGATGTCAGCGGCCAGATCGAGATCGGCATCATCAAAGATAATCAGCGGTGATTTACCGCCCAGCTCCATGGTGACCTCTTTCAGCGTTGAACCCGCTGCATTGGCCATCACTTTTTTTCCGCTGACAACGCCGCCGGTAAAGGAGACTTTATCGATGCCAGGATGCTCAGTCAGTTGCTGACCCGTGACCGAACCGATGCCCGGCAGCACGTTGAATACGCCATCCGGCAGGCCCGCTTCGGTGTAGATTTCTGCCAGCTTCAGGGCAGTAAGCGGAGTCATTTCACTGGGTTTGAAAATCATCGCGTTACCCGCAGCCAGCGCAGGTGCGGATTTCCACAGGGCGATCTGAATCGGGTAGTTCCAGGCACCAATGCCCGCTACCACGCCCAGGGGTTCGCGGCGGGTATAAACAAAGGAGGTTTCACGCAGGGGGATCTGCTGACCCTCCAGCGCCGGAACCAGACCCGCGTAGTACTCCAGCACGTCTGCACCGGTGACGATATCGACCGCTGAGGTTTCGCTGTAAGGCTTACCGGTATCGAGCATTTCCAACTCCGCCAGCTCATCATTACGCTCACGCAGGATATCGACGGCGCGACGCAGGATGCGTGAACGCGTCATGGCGGTCATCGCGGCCCAGACCTTCTGGCCTTTTCTGGCGGCAGCAACGGCGCGATTGACATCTTCCTGGCCGGCGGCATGAACCTCTGCCAGGACCTCGCCGTTGACCGGGTTAATCGTCTGGAACGTTTCGCCAGACGCTGCGGCAACATAAGCGCCATCGATGTAGAGTTTCTGCTCGGTGAATCGGGACATGTTTTCTCCTTCCGTTATTCGTGCTCGCCAGCCAGTTGCTGACGGATGAATTGGGTGGTCAGTGTGAGGGCGATAGCGGGATCGAATGGCTTACCGCTCAGCGCGGCGCGCAGCCACAGACCATCGATCAGGGCAGCCAGGCCGTGCGCGGCCAGGCGTGCTTTATCCAGCGGCAGTTCACGCCGGAATTCGACCACCAGCGTCGAGTAGAGCCGACGGCTGCTGACCCGCTCAAGGCGGTTAAGCTGGGGCTGATGCATACTACTGGACCAGAAGTCGAGCCAGGCTTTCATCACCGCCGTGTGCACCTGTGTTTCATCAAAATTTCCATCAACAATGGCACACAGCCGCTGTTCTGCGGAGGCATCGGCCAGCGGTTTCAGCCGCAACAGGACTGCCTCGCGTAGCTGACGCGTCACATCGCGCATCGTAGCTTCCAGTAAACCGTTCTTGTCCTTGAAGTAGTGACTGATGATGCCGGTTGAGACCCCCGCCCGCCGGGCGATCTGGGCAATCGTGGCATCATTAATCCCCATTTCATTAATCGTGCTCAGGGTCGCATCAATCAGTTGCCGACGACGTATCGGCTGCATCCCTACCTTTGGCATAGCTCCAGCTCCACCCTCAAATCGAACCTCTATTTAATCTTTTTTTGATTGCACGTTCAATATAAAAAGAAAATTTGTTAGGATGCTGTTTTTTAAATGTAGCGTAAGCGAAACGGCAATGAGTGCTAAAATAGGCTGGTTGTCATAGCGATTAACAGGAAGTGACAGAACGAAACAGAGCCGCACGGCCTGAAATCCGTGAGCGGCAAGACGTATCCATTGCGTATTTTCAGGACATTAACCAGAGGTAATCGATGAATAATCCACCTACCGGTGAAAAAGACAGACTCAATCCCGTTGTATTTTATACCTCTGCCGGATTGATTCTGACATTTTCACTTGTGACGATTCTCTACAGTGAACTGGCCGCGAGCTGGATCCTCAAGGCGGTCAACTGGGTTTCCGCCACCTTCGGCTGGTACTACATGCTGGCTGCCACGCTCTATATTGTCTTTGTGCTCTATATGGCCTGCTCACGCTTTGGCTCTATTAAGCTCGGGCCGGAGCACTCAAAACCCGAATTCAGCGTGCTCAGCTGGTCCGCCATGCTGTTTGCCGCCGGGATCGGCATCGACCTGATGTTCTTCTCTGTCGCCGAACCGGTGACACAATATATGCAGCCGCCGGAAGGAGCAGGGCAGACGCTGGAAGCCGCCCGCCAGGCGATGGTCTGGACGCTATTCCACTACGGACTGACCGGCTGGTCGATGTATGCGCTGATGGGCATCGCGCTGGGCTACTTCAGCTACCGTTATAATCTGCCGCTGACTATTCGTTCGGCGCTCTATCCCATCTTCGGTAAACGCATCTATGGCCCGATTGGTCACACGGTAGATATCGCAGCCGTGGTCGGCACCATCTTTGGTATCGCCACCACATTAGGGATAGGGGTCGTACAGCTGAACTACGGCCTGAAAGTGCTGTTTGATATCCCGGAAGGCCTGACCGCGCAGACCGCGCTGATTGTTCTCTCCGTAGTAATCGCCACCATCTCTGTGACGTCGGGTGTTGATAAAGGGATTCGTTTCCTCTCCGAACTCAACGTGATCATGGCGCTGGGCCTGATTCTGTTTGTGCTGTTCTTCGGCAACACCGAGTTCCTGCTGAATGCGCTGGTGCTGAACGTTGGCGATTACATTAACCGCTTCATGGGGATGACGCTCAATACCTTTGCCTTTGATCGTCCAACCCAATGGATGAATAGCTGGACGCTCTTCTTCTGGGCGTGGTGGGTGGCCTGGTCGCCGTTTGTCGGCCTGTTCCTGGCGCGTATCTCACGCGGTCGTACCATCCGTGAGTTCGTGCTGGGCACGCTGATTATTCCGTTCACCTTTACGCTGCTGTGGCTGTCCGTGTTCGGTAACGCCGCGCTGTATCAGATCATTCACGGCAATACGGAATTTGCGCAGGAAGTGATGAACCATGCTGAGCGTGGCTTCTACAGCCTGCTGGCACAGTATCCGGCGTTTAAACTCAGTGCATCGGTTGCCACCATCACCGGCATGCTGTTCTACGTGACCTCTGCGGATTCCGGCTCGCTGGTGCTGGGTAACTTCACCTCGCGGCTGAAAGACATCAACAGCGATGCGCCGAACTGGCTGCGCATCTTCTGGTCCGTGGCGATTGGGGTGCTGACACTGAGCATGCTGATGGCCAACGGTGTCACTGCCCTGCAGAACACCACGGTGATCATGGGACTGCCGTTCAGCTTTGTGATCTTCTTTGTGATGGCGGGTCTGTTTAAATCGCTGAAGATTGAGGATCACCGCCGTGCCAGCGCCACGCGCGACACCGCGCCCTATCTGGCGCATGCGACCGACCGCCTGACCTGGAAGAAGCGTCTGTCACGCCTGATGAACTACCCGGGTTCGCGTTATACCCAGCAGATGATGGAAAAGACCATTTTTCCGGCGATGCAGGAAGTGGCGAAAGAGCTGGAACTGCGTGATGCCCGCGTCACGCTGGAAAGCGTCGAGGCAGATGAGGCGAACCCGATTGGCTATCTGGATCTGCGCGTCCATCTGGGCGAAGAGCAGGACTTCATCTATCAGGTCTGGCCGCAGCAATATTCGATTCCGGGCTTTACCTATCGCGCCCGCAGCGGTAAGTCGACCTACTATCGACTGGAAACCTTCCTCATGGAAGGCAGCCAGGGTAACGACCTGATGGATTACAGCAAAGAGCAGGTGATCATCGACATACTGGATCAGTATGAGCGACACCTGAACTTTATCCATCTCAACCGTGAAGCGCCGGGCAGCAATATCAGCTTCCCGAGCGTGTAAGCCAGGCCCGTCAGCAGTGTGCTGGCGGGCTTTTTTTTGCCATCGGCTGAGTGCAATGCTCCGTGGCCTGCCGATATCGACTATCTTTAGGGCTTTGCTGGCCTGATGCCTGAAGGGTATAGACAGGGAGTCATATGGGAAAAATATTCAGTACGTTTCTGCCGCTCTACACCACCACGCTGCTGATGCTGCTCGGTTCCGGTCTGCTGACCACCTATGTCTCTCTACGGCTGGCCAGCGAGCAGGTTAACGGCGCGCTGATTGGTGCAATTATCGCGGCAAACTATATCGGGCTGGTCATTGGCGGCAAGGTGGGGCACAACCTGATCGCCCGCGTCGGCCATATCCGCGCCTACGTCGCCTGCGCCGGGATCATTACCGCCTCTGTAGTGGGTCACGGCCTGACGGACTTTATTCCGCTGTGGGTCTTTCTGCGTCTGATTATCGGACTCTGCATGATGTGCCAGTACATGGTGCTGGAGAGCTGGCTCAACGATCAGGCGGAATCGTCGCAGCGTGGCATGATTTTCGGCTTATATATGGTCGCCACCTACCTTGGACTCAGTGGCGGACAGGTGATACTGAGCCTGCAGACCGGATTTGGTGTAAGTACGCTGCTGATTGTCGCACTCTGCTTCGCGCTTTGTCTGGTACCCATCGCGCTGACCACCCGCACCCATGTCAGGCCGATGACACCCGCACCCATGGAACTGGGCTATTTTATCCGCACCATCCCCAAACTGCTCGGCACCACGCTGGTCACCGGCATGGTAATTGGTGCCTTCTACGGTCTGGCACCGGTTTATGGCAGCAGCAAAGGCTTCACCACCAGCCAGACAGGCTATTTTATGAGTCTTACGATTTTTGCCGGGCTGGTGTCGCAGTTTCCGCTGAGCTGGCTTTCTGACCGTTACGATCGTCAGCGACTGCTGTTTATCATCGCGATGCTGTTCGCCGTCATCTGCGTCCCGCTGATCCTGCTGCCGCATCTGACGTTTGACTGGATGATCGGCATCGCCTTTGCCGCCAGCATGATGCAGTTCGCGCTCTATCCATTGCAGGTGGCGCTGGCCAATGATCAGGTTGCCGCCGAGCGCCGCGTATCGTTAACCGCCTGTCTGCTGATGGCGTTTGGTATAGGTGCCAGTATCGGCCCGCTGGTGGTGGGTGCGCTGATGCAGCCGCTGGGCAGCAATATGCTCTATCTTTTCTTTGCGCTCTGTGCGCTGGTGATTGGCGGACTCAGTTTTGTCCGTGCGCCAGGTCCGCTTCCCACAACCGAAGTGCCGCTGCCACATGTGGTCATGCCTGACAGTCTGGCGACCTCGCCACTGGGTGCTGCACTGATTCCGACGCTGGAAGAGGAGGTGATTCAGGCGTCAATGGGCGGGCAGGAGCCGGAAGAAAAGAGCGATGAAGATGCTGAAACGGCTGACGAAGAGGTGTTGCCCGATGCTCATCCAGGTGATGTTCGCGAAGATCCGCGTCATAAATAGCCGCGACAGGGCAGCACGTTGTTCGCCCCTCTCTGCGGGATTAAATGCATGATGTCCTGATCTGGCTCACTTCTGTCCGGTCGCTGGCTCGACATCCGGGCCAGCAGCGGCGATGCTGGGTAACCCGCTTCTTCAGGAGTCACGCCATGCTGGAACTGCGCCCTAACTGTGAACGCTGCGACGTCGATCTGCCGCCATCCTCTCTGGCGGCACGTATCTGCTCGTTTGAATGCACTTTCTGCGCTGACTGCGATGAGCATTTCGCGCATGTTTGTCCCAACTGCGGTGGTGAACTGGTGCGCCGTCCGGTGCGTCCGGCAGAAAAGTTACAGAAATATCCGGCTAAAATGCGCAGCTGATCTCAAATGACGACGAATACATCAGGGGCAGAATAGCCTGCGTGACACAATGTCGTTATGATGAATTTCGTCCCTGACAGAGCTACCACCTTAACTGAGTGCCGGAGATAAGCGCCGGGAGGGACGCACTTTTCAGACGCGTTAAATTTCTCATCCACCGACAGCGTGACGCCTTTGCTGGCAGCCTTCGTTGCACTCTGCTTTCTATCTCCTTCCTCTTGTTCATGCTCTTCATGGCCAGCACTTATACTCTCAGGATATTTTCGGCACAGAGAGGCACATGCACCGATGTATTATCACGTCCTGAATGGCGCAGAGTGGCGACGGATCTGGGTGGTGGGTGATATTCATGGCTGTCGCCGTGAACTGGATGCGCTGTTGCAGCAGCATCAGTTTAATCCACAGCAGGATTTACTGATTTCGGTTGGCGACATCATCGATCGCGGGCCAGACAGTCTGGGCTGTCTGGTCCTGCTGGACGAGCCGTGGTTTCGCTGCGTGCGTGGGAATCATGAGGAGATGGCGCTGTCCGCGTTACAGGGTCAGGATATGGCGCTCTGGCGGATGAACGGCGGCGACTGGTTCTTCCGGCTGCGGAGCGCGGCGTTAATCGTGGCACGTCATGCGTTGCGGCGCTGTGGTGAACTGCCGCTGATACTGCATCTGCAATTGGGTGAGCGCACTGTTGTGATTGCCCATGCGGATTATCCGGCCCGTGAATACGCGCTGAATAAGCCACTCGACTGGCAAAAGGTGGTCTGGAGCCGTCAGCGGCTGGAGGGTATGGCGTCAGGGGAGCAGGCGGGCATCCGTGGCGCAGATGCCTTTTACTTTGGTCATACACCGCTGAAACAGCCGCTGACGATTGCTAATCTGCATTACATTGATACCGGCGCAGTGTTTGGCAATCATCTGACGATGCTGCAACTCAAGTGACTCAGCGGAACAGGCGTCCGTCGCGCACCAGTTCGCGGGGATAGCTGTTCTTGATGCGGCTGCCGACTTTCTTCGCCAGCCCCAGCGGCTGCTGCTGCCAGGTAACAATCATCTCATTGTTTGCCGGGGCGGTTTCCGGATAGATATCGCGCCCGCGATACCACTCTTCTGCTTCGGCCGCCGTGAGCTCAAAGGTCTGCGTCGCATCAGGTTGCGCAAGTGCTATCACCGCTTCATGTTGCCAGCGATAGCCTTTAGGAAAGGTTTCTGCCAGCTTCAGGCCAATGCGCGAGAAGCGCACTTTGCCCAGCAGCGGGGTGACGGCTTTAGGGAACAGCCAAATCTCTTTATCACGCTGCCAGAGTTCCAGCGAGTCATTCCATTTTAGAGAGACTGCGGCGGCGGCCTGTACGATCTCACTTTCCAGCTGACGGCTGAGATGGGAGAAGGGCAGCTTACCCACTTTGTAGCCCGGCAGCGGTAAAGGCTCGACTGATGCCGTTTTACGCAGACGCGCCACGAAAAAGCCTTCGCTGTCGAACATCTGCGGGAAGACATGCAGATAGCCCTCGGGCGTCGCGGCCTGATCACCACCCTCAAACAGCCTGTCGAGCGGCACGGCCTCAACCGCGTCCGGATAGCGCTGCAGCAGCCAGTCAATCACCTGCTGATTCTCAATCTGATTCAGGGTGCAGGTTGAATAAACCAGTGTGCCACCGGGTTTGAGTGCGTGAAAGGCACTGTCGAGCAGATCGCGCTGGGTCGCGGCGATCTCTTTGGTACTCGCCAGCGACCAGTTTTTCAGTGCATCCGCATCTTTACGCATCACGCCTTCGCCGGAGCAGGGGGCGTCCAGCAGGATGGCATCAAACTGTTCCGGCAGGGCTGGCCCGAAGACCCGCGCGTCAAAGTGCGTCAGGGCACTGTTGCTGACGCCGCAGCGGCTGATATTAGCGTGCAGCACCTTGACCCGGCTGGAGGAGAATTCGTTTGCCAGGATTACGCCCTGATTGCCCATGCGCGCCGCAATCTGGGTAGTTTTGGAACCCGGTGCCGCCGCCATATCCATGACGGCGCTGACCTGTGGCTGAGCATCAAACAGGGCGGTTACGGGTAGCATGGAGCTGGCTTCCTGGATGTAAAACAGGCCGCTGAGATGTTCAGCCACGCTGCCCAGCGGCAGGCTCTCATCTTCCCGGCTGATCCAGAATCCCTCTTCGCACCACGGCACCGGCGTCAGCTGCCACTCATACCCGGCGGTCTGGCTCAGGAAGTCAGCCACGCTGATCTTCAGGGTGTTGACGCGAATACTGCGGCGCAGGGGTTGCTGACTGTAAGCGATAAACTGCGCGAAGCTCGCCTCATCGGGCAGGCTCTGACGCATTAACGAGAGAAAATCGGCGGGGAAAAGCGAAGAAGCATCTGACACGGGCACATTCCAGTTAAGGCAAAGGCGGCAGTGTACCATGAGGAAAGAAAACGGGCAGCCAGGCTGCCCGTTTGAGAGTGTGAATTAGCGCGGAGACGGAATCGCCGTTCCCCAGTTACGCCACTCTTTCGGCGCTTCGTCCTGCAGCAGGAAGTGTTTATCCGGCGTCGCCTGCGGAGCCAGCGGCACCGTTGGCGGGGTGGCAAACTGAATACCGCCGCGAATAAACTGCTGGAAGGTCCCGGTTTTCACCACGCCGCCCACCAGACCGAAGTCGAGGTTGTAGCCGGACGCCAGCCAGAACACCGAGTTATTCCGCACCAGATGCTGATACTTCTTACTGATGCGCAGGGCGATCTGCACGCGGTCCGCCATATTTCCCAGTGACGTGCCGGTGACGGTACCCACTTCCACACCCCGGAACAGCACCGGCGTACCCAGCGACAGCGAACCCGCCTCAGTGGCATCAACATAGATGTTCAGGCCATTGAGGTAGCGCGAATCGGTAATGGTGCTCTCCTGCAATTCAAAGGTGCGTGCGGCACCGCCTTTGCCCGGATCAACGTTGACGTACGGCTGTAACAGGGTCTCCAGATGATTCACGCCGGTAGCGGAAATCTCCGGTGAAACCACCGAGAACCGGCTGCCGAGGCGGGCAAAATCATTCACATACTCAGGGTAAAGCACAGCTTTTGCCACGACCTGATTGTTATCTTTGCTTAACGACAGTGATTCCACCTGACCGACGTTGATACCCAGATAACGAATCGGCATCCCGGCAGAGAGTTTGCTGGCGTCATAGGTGTGCAGCGTAATCTGACTGCCCACCGCGCGGGCGGCGGTTTCAGAGGAGTAGAGCATGCGTTTGGCCCCTTTCACCGACTGCGCACCACTCATATTGTCGAAGCTGATTGCGCCTTTCAGCGCACGGTTAAGCGGCGAAGCCTGCACTGTCAGGCCGCTGCCGTTAAGACTGACGCGTGCGCCACCCTCAGCCCAGAACACGCTTTCGCTGGTCAGCAGCTTGCGATATTCCGGCCGAATATGCACCGCGATATCAAACGCGTCAGCGCGCGGCGTCACTTTGACAATCTCGCCCACCTGGAATTTACGGTAAAGCACGACCGAACCGGCCTGCACGTCAGGCAGGCTGTTGGCGGTCAGCATCAGCGTCGTGGACGGGCCATCACCAGTGATCCCTTCGTCCGCTTTTTCAGCATCGGCAAACAGCGGATAGGCCGTTTTCGGCTCGCCTTTTTTGCCAGGCTCCAGCCGGATGCCGCCATCCACCCACTCACGGGCGCTGGCACCTAATACCTGCATGCCATCCAGACCAAACTTCACATCGAGGCGGCTGTTGACGATAAATTTGCTGTCGCCATGCACCAGATTGCGATTTTCAGGATTGACTGCCACCACGAAGTTGACGCCATTTTCATCCAGTGAACGCGACATCACCTGACCAATCTGCATGCCATGCAGCATCAGCGGCTGGCCCTGATCGATACCGTAGCTCTCTGGTGCGCTGAGTTTGACCGTGAGCACGTTGGGTTTCTGCAGCAGGGTCTCGTTCGACGCCAGCACGGTGTAGTGCTGCTGCGGCTCGCCTTCACCCGGCACCAGCTCCAGCGTGTTACCGGTCAGCAGTGCGCTGAGGCTGGTATCGGTCAGGCTGATTTTCGGGCTGTGCATCTCGATGCGGGTACCGCTGCGCATCAGGCCGACCACAGAAGGATCAATCGTCAACTCGCCGGTCACCTTACCGCCATCCAGCAGGTTCAGTTTGGTCAGCGTACCGACCTCCAGGCCCTGGTACATCAGCGGCGTGCTGCCGGCCTTGAGATTTTTACCGTTGGGCAGATCAAGCGTAATCTGTACGCCGCGCTGGCTGTGCGCCAGATCGGGATAGAGCCGGTAGTTCTGCTCCGCTTTGGCGGTTTCTGCCCCCTGCGGTGAGTCAAACGCAATCGCACCATTAACCAGCGCCGCCAGACTCTCCAGCTGGACTTTAGCCCCGCTCAGGCTGACGTCCGCATTGACGCCCGACACGTTCCAGAAGCGGCTGTTGGTCTTCACCAGATTGATAAAGCGACGGTCAATCAGCACATCAATCGCCACGCCATCGGCTTTATTATCAATACTGTAGTCATAGACCCGGCCAACCGGGATCTTGCGATAGTATACCAGCGAGCCAGTGTTGAGTGAGCCGAGATCGGGCGCATGCAGATGGATCATCAGTTCGCCGGTATTCACCCGGTATTTAGGCTGCGTATCCAGTGCGGTAAAGGCTTCGCTGGGTTTACCTTTACCCGGCATCATCCCGATGTAGTTACCGCCGACCAACGCATCCAGACCCGATACGCCCGCCAGTGAGGCTTTGGGCGTCACCAGCCAGAACTGCGTATCCTCACGCAGCGCGTCGCGCATGTCGCTTTTGATGCTGGCTTTAATCTGGATGCTGCGATAATCGTCGCTGAGATTAATACCCTGCACGGTGCCCACTTCCACGCCCTGATAACGGATCGGGGTGCGACCCGGCACGATACCATCTGCCGTCTGGAAATTGATGGTAATGGTGGTGCCGCGCTCCTGATAATTGGTCCAGAGCAGCCAGCAGGCGATCAGCATCGCAATGACCGGCAGCAGCCAGAAGGGCGAAATTTTGCGCTTATTACGCAGCGTTGCGTTAGTCGGTGTAGTCGGCGTTTCCTGTTGCATGTGCATCCCAGAGCAGGCGGCTGTCCAGCCACTCAACAGACATAATGGTCAGGATGACGGCCGCGCCAAAAAACAGCGCAGCCGGTCCCATGGTAAAAGCCAGCAGCTGATCACGGTTGACCAGCGACATGGTTAACGAAATGACAAACAGATCGAGCATGGACCAGCGGCCAACCCAGGTCACAAACCGCAGCAACCGGATACGGGTCCTCAATCCCTGTTCACAGCGAAAATGAATGCTGAGCAGCAGCGTCAGCATGACCAGCACCTTAGTGAACGGCACCAGAATACTGGCGATAAACACAATCGCTGCCACCGGAATGTTGCCTTCACCCAGCCCCAGGATGCCAGAGAAGATGGTGTCCTCGCGCCGTGAACCATTCAGGTAAACCACGGAAATGGGCATCAGATTCGCGGGAATCAGCAGGACAATTGAGGCGATTAGCGCGGCCCAGGATTTTTGCAGGCTGTGGCGGCGTCGGAAGTCGAGCGGCGTATGGCAGCGCGGGCAGCGGCCCCGTTCGTCCGGTATGCTGGTGTTGTGACAGTTCAGACAGACCTGCATATCGTCACGTGCCATATTGCCGGGGCTTTGCGGGTAAAAATGCTCCCACAGCTGCTCCATATTCAGGTGGATCAGCGTCAGCACGCTCAGCACCGTCAGGGCGATATAAGCCCCGAGACCGTAGCCAATTTCCAGCGAAGCATAGTCCTGCACTTTAATCGACGCCACGGCAATACCGATCAGATAGATATCGAGCATCACCCACTCTTTGAGCTTCTCCAGCATCAGCAATACCGGTCGCAGATTCATACCGAGCCGATTGCCGATGCCGAGATAACAGATGCCGGCCACCAGCGTCACCGGCGCACCGATGGTGCAGAACGCCACCATTGAGGCCGTCAGCACATCACCCTGCTGGGTCATCTGAATCACCCCTTCCAGCACGCTGGCATTTATGCGCATACCCAGCAGGCGGATATCCACCAGCGGCAGGGAGAAAGCAAAGGGCATTAACACGATCATGGTGGCGGCCATCGCCATAAGACGGGTCATGGACCAGTCGCGACCACTGAGAATCTCGGCGTTGCAGCGCGGGCAGTGTGCCGACTGATGCGATTTCACATCCGGTAAGGAAAAAAGGGTATCGCATTGCGGGCAACGCTGATAACGTGCGTGAGGCAATGTCTGGCTGATAGCGTGAATTTTCATAGGGTGATGCAATTTTCGCTCTTCAGAGGGAACAGATATCGGTCATTAAGACATTGTCTGTGTGCCTGTCTCGGGCATCACGCTTCGATCCACAGAATGCTAAGGGTATAGCAACTAACGCTATGATTCACCTTGTGGCTCTGGATATTTAAAACTTATTTTTAACGAACGGTCTCTATTGCCCCGTTCAGATGTCATTGGTAACGGTCAAATAATGAACAAAACTGCCTTTTACGCCGATTTGAATCGGGATATGCGCGCCTTGCTGGCGGGAGAAACGGCGTTCTTCGCCGCGATGGGAAACTTTAGCGCGCTGCTGTACGAACGTCTCGATGGCGTGAACTGGGCAGGTTTCTACCTGCTGACGGAAGCCGATACGCTGGTGCTTGGCCCGTTCCAGGGTAAAATCGCCTGTGTGCGCATTCCGGTCGGTAAAGGTGTGTGTGGCACGGCGCTGGCAGAAGAAAAAGTGCAACGCGTTGATGATGTGCATGCTTTCCCGGGCCACATCGCCTGTGACGCTGCCAGTAATGCTGAAATTGTGATTCCTCTGAAAGTGAATGGCACTGTGGTTGGGGTGCTGGACATCGACAGCGTTGAGTACAATCGCTTTGACAGCGACGACGAATCGGGGCTGGTCACACTGACTGATGGGCTTTGTGAAGTGCTTGCGAACAGCGACTTAGAAAAATATCTGCAGCTGACGCGCAGCTAATCGACTGGATCACATGGCATTTAGCGATGTTGTCATTATAATGTCGCCTGTTCATGCCTGCGCTGGTCGGCAAACCCGTTGTAATCAGGAAATTTCATGGAAAATCAACCTAAGTTGAATAGCAGTAAAGAAGTCATCACTTTTCTGGCGGAGCGCTTTCCGCACTGCTTTAGCGCTGAAGGTGAAGCGCGTCCGCTCAAAATCGGTATCTTTCAGGATCTGGTCGAGCGTGTTCAGGGCGAAATGGGTCTGAGCAAAACGCAGCTGCGTTCCGCGCTGCGTCTTTATACGTCAAGCTGGCGTTATCTGTACGGCATTAAAGCCGGTGCGATTCGTGTCGATCTCGACGGCAACGCCTGTGGCATGCTGGATGAACAGCACGTTGAGCATGCCCGCAAGCAGCTGGAAGAAGCCAAAGCGCGCGTTCAGGCGCAGCGTGACCAGCAGCGTGCTGCACGTCGTGAAGCGGGTGAAAGTGAAGAGGGTGCCGCACCGCGTCGTCCACGCAAGCCCGCGGCACGTAAGCCTGCAGAAGGCGATGCAGCACGTAAACCACGTCCGCAGACGACTGCTCCGCGTGCGACTGCCTCACAGCATCGCAAGCCAGCCCCACGTCCGGAGCAGGAAGCCCGTCCCATCACTGATACCTCAACTTTGCAACCCGGCCAGAGTATTAAAGTTAAAGCAGGCAAAAGTGCGATGGACGCTACCGTTCTGGAAGTCTCTAAAGACGGCGTTCGGGTCCAGCTCGCTTCCGGCATGGCAATGATTGTGCGCGCAGAACACTTGCAGTTCTGAAACGGAGGCTAACCCCGGCATGAACACCCTTTTTAAAGTTGGACTTATTGCGGGCCTGCTGTTAGCAGGCCCAACCTTCGGCGCAGAGAATATTACCCGCGCCGATCAGATTCCCCAGCTTCACGAAGACCCGCAGGATCCGACGGTCAGTGAGCGCGTCACGTCGCGCTTTACCCGTTCCCACTACCGCCAGTTCGATCTGGATCAGAACTTTTCCGCGAAAATTTTTGATCGCTATCTGAACATGCTCGACTACAGCCACAATGTGCTGCTGGCGTCCGATGTGGCGCAGTTTGCCAGCAAAAAAACCACCGTCGGCGATGAGCTGCGCAGTGGCAAGCTGGATCTCTTTTACGATATTTATAATCTGGCGCAGAAACGCCGTTTTGAGCGCTATCAGTATGCGCTGACGGTGCTGGCGCGTCCGATGAATTTCAGTGGCAATGACACTATCGACATCGATCGCGCCAAAGCGCCCTGGCCGAAAGATCAGGCTGAGCTGAATGCGCTCTGGGATGCCAAGGTCAAATATGACCAGCTGAGCCTGAAGCTGGCGGGTAAAACCGACCAGGAGATTCGCGACGTTCTGACCAAGCGTTATAACTTCGCGATTCGCCGTCTCGCCCAGAGCAACGGTGAGGATGTTTTCCAGCTGGTGATGAACGCCTTTGCCCGCGAAATCGATCCGCACACCAGCTACCTGTCGCCACGTAACACCGAGCAGTTTAACACCGAGATGAGCCTGTCTCTGGAAGGGATCGGTGCCGTGCTGCAGATGGATGACGACTACACCGTCATCAACTCGATGGTTGCGGGTGGACCGGCAGCGAAAAGCAAAGCCATCACGGTGGGCGATCGCATCGTCGGCGTCGGTCAGCCCGGCAAGCCGATGGAAGATGTGATTGGCTGGCGTCTGGATGACGTGGTGGCGAAAATCAAAGGACCGAAAGGCAGCAAAGTGCGCCTTGAGATCCTGCCTGCCGGTAAGGGTACCAAAACCCGCACCGTGACGCTGACGCGTGAGAAAATCCGTCTTGAAGATCGCGCTGTCAAAATGAGCATCAAGAATGTCGGTAAACAGAAAGTGGGCGTGCTCGACATTCCTGGCTTCTATGTTGGTCTGACCGATGACGTGAAAGTCCAGCTGCAGAAACTGCAGAAACAGAACGTCGACAGTGTGGTGATTGACCTCCGTACCAATGGCGGTGGTGCGCTGACCGAAGCGGTCTCACTTTCCGGCCTGTTTATTCCGAGTGGTCCGGTGGTGCAGGTTCGCGACAATAATGGTCGGGTACGTGAAGACAGCGATAATGACGGCGTGGTCTACTACAAAGGTCCGCTGGTGGTGCTGGTTGATCGCTTCAGCGCTTCCGCCTCTGAGATCTTTGCTGCCGCGATGCAGGACTACGGGCGTGCAGTGATTGTCGGCGAGCCAACCTTTGGTAAAGGCACTGTTCAGCAGTATCGCTCGCTGAACCGCATCTACGATCAGATGCTACGTCCGGAATGGCCAGCTTTAGGCTCCGTTTCTTATACCATCCAGAAGTTCTATCGCATTAACGGCGGCAGCACACAGCGTAAAGGCGTCACGCCGGATCTGCTGATGCCAACCGGCGTTGAAGCGGCTGAAACCGGTGAGAAATTTGAGGATAACGCGCTGCCGTGGGACAGCATCAAAGCGGCAAACTATACCAAAACAGGTGATGTTAAACCGCTGGTTGCGCAGCTGACGAAGCAGCATGCTGACCGTATCGCTCAGGATCGCGAGTTCCAGTACATTATGAAGGACATTGCCCGTTACAATGCCCTGAAAGATAAGCGCAACATCGTGTCACTTAACCTTGCTCAGCGCGAGAAAGAGAACCACGAAGATGATGCGTCACGACTGGAGCGAATCAACGCGCGCTATCAGGCCGAAGGCAAAAAACCGCTGAAAAACCTGGATGAGCTGCCGAAAGATTATAAAGAACCGGATCCCTATCTCGACGAGACGGTGAAGATCGCGAACGATCTTGCGCAACTGGAGAAATCACAGCCAGATGCGCCAGCGGCGAAATAATCCGCTGCTGCCAGAAAAGCACCGCAGAGCGGTGCTTTTTTTTGCACGCGGAAAAGTTTCCAGTAACCAATGATTAGGAATGGTTAACCCGTCTGCAGGCCGTGCCGCCCGGCAGACGTGTCAGAATGTAAAGTTATGTCTTTTTAGGCACTTAAACGTTAAGGTTGCTTGAAAAGCCGCCCAATGCTCATAGGATATGTATCCGCGTATAGGCGCGTGAACTACTGAGGAAGATTAACAAAAATGATGCGTATTGCTCTTTTCCTGATGACCAACCTGGCTGTGATGTTGGTATTCGGGCTGATTCTCAGCCTGACAGGGATCCAGTCAAGCAGTGTTCAGGGCCTGATGATCATGGCAGGCCTGTTTGGCTTCGGCGGTGCGTTTGTTTCACTGCTGATGTCGAAGTGGATGGCGCTGCGTTCGGTTGGCGGTGAAGTGATTGAACAGCCACGCAATGAAACTGAGCGCTGGCTGGTGGATACTATTGGCCGTCAGGCCCAACAGGCGGGCATTGCGATGCCACAGGTCGCGATCTATCACGCACCTGATATCAATGCCTTTGCGACGGGTGCGCGTCGTAACGCCTCACTGGTTGCTGTCTCGACCGGTCTGTTGCAGAACATGAGCCGTGATGAGGCGGAAGCGGTACTGGCACACGAAGTGTCGCATATCGCTAATGGTGACATGATCACCATGACGCTGATCCAGGGTGTGGTGAACACCTTCGTGATTTTCGTTTCACGTATTCTGGCACAGATTGCGGCGGGCTTTATGTCCGGTAACCGTGATGGTGAAGAGAGCAGCAACGGCAATCCGCTGGTCTACTTCGCGGTGTCGATGGTGCTGGAGCTGGTATTTGGTATTCTTGCCAGCATCATCACCATGTGGTTCTCGCGTCATCGTGAGTTCCACGCCGATGCCGGTTCAGCGAAGCTGGTCGGTCGTGAGAAGATGATTGCGGCGTTGCAGCGCCTGAAAACCAGCTACGAACCGCAGGAGCCGAGCAGCATGATGGCATTCTGTATCAACGGTAAAGGTAAATCGTTCAGCGAGCTGTTTATGTCGCACCCGCCGTTAGATAAGCGTATTGAAGCACTGCGCAGCGGTCAGTATCTGAAGTAGCGTTAAGCAGAGCAAATAAGGCGACCCTCGGGTCGCCTTTTCTGTTTTAGAAATCAGCATCAGATTGAATCTGACAGCAATATCTTAGCTCAACGAGCAGAGAACCCAGGCAGAGGAGGAAAGCGTCCCGACGCCTGGATAAAAACGCCGGGAGCGTTTTTAAACAACGCAAAGCGTTGGCCCGTTTACGGACGCACCTCAGGGATGAGGTGCGTAATGGTGCGGGACGACCGTCATGGATGACAGTCGTCTTTCCGATCTGACAGGGTTCCCTGTGCAGGCTCGACCATACAGCGAATCGGGTCACATTCTGTCAGGAGTTCGCCTTTTTCACAGCTATCAGGCGCGGGTCTGCGTCATGCGTGACACGCTCACCAGCGCCGCCACGGCGGCAAAGCTGCCCGCCAGCAGCAGCGAAACGTGCGTACCACGTTCATCAAACAGATTAAACATCAGCGCGACCAGCGCGGCTCCCATACTCTGGCCCAGCAGACGCGCAGTACCCAGCATGCCGCTGGCACCACCGCTGCGGTTACGCGGAGCAGAGGTGACAATCGTGTGGTTGTTGGGTGACTGGAACAGTCCGAAACCGGCACCGCACAGCATCATGCGCCAGATTATATCGCCATCATCCGGGTTTACCGGCAGCCAGGCGAGCAGGAACAGCCCCAGCGCGAACATCGCCAGTCCGATTCCCCCCAACAGCCCGGCATGTACCCGTTCAATCAGGCGGCCGGCAATCGGCGCAAATACCATCGTTGCCAGCGGCCAGGGCGTCAGCAACAGACCGGTTGCCACCTCATTACGCTGCAGGACGTTCTGCAGAAAGAAGGGCAGAGAAACCATCGCCAGCATCTGAGCGCAGAACGAACAGACCGATGTCCCCATCGACAGGCTGAAAATCGGGATACGCAGCAGATCAACCGGCAGCAGCGGTACCGCCATGTTGAGCTGACGACGAATAAAGAACCAGCCAATGACCAGCAGCGCAACGACCTCGGAGAGCACCAGCAGATGATTTTGTCCCTGGGCAAAACCGCTCAGAGCGGAGATGATCAGGCCGAAGAACAGGGCGTTCATGATCGCGCTGGGCACATCGAATTTTTGTGATGTGGCTTTCTGCGGGTTATCAGGCAGCGTTCGCAACGCCAGCCAGAGCGAAATGGCACCCAGCGGGACATTAATCAGAAACAGCCATTTCCAGCTGGCGACCGAGAGTATTGCTGCCGCTACCGTCGGACCAGCCGCAGTTGACACCGCCACCACCAGCGAGTTGATCGCCATGCCGCGTCCCAGATAACGCTGTGGATAGATAATGCGTATCAGCGCGGTATTTACACTCATCAGCGCCGCGCCGCCTAACCCCTGCAGCACACGGGCAAAGGTCAGCATGGTTAGCGTGGTCGAAAAGGCGCAGAACAAGGATGTCGCAATAAACAGTGCCAGGCCCGCCTGATAGACGCGGCGATAACCCAGCATGTCGCCAAGAAACGAAAGTGACAGCAGCGAGACGATAATCGCAATCTGATAGGCATTTACAATCCAGATGGACTGCGCCGGGCTGGCATTCAGTTCACGCGATATGGTCGGTAACGCGACATTGGCAATTGCGCCGTCTAATACCGCCATGGTCAGTCCCAGCGCAATGGTGACGATAGCCATATAGCGCTGACGCGTGGGTAATCCATCCTGAGGAGGAGAGAGTGTCATAAGTTAATTACTAAAGAGGGTGAATATCAACATGCTAATGAAATCAGCGCTGAAAAGCAGCGCCAGACCGGATAAAAAACTGTCTTAAAATATGATCCAATGGTTAAAACATTGCTGCCGTCCTGTGCATCACTCTATACTGACAGTCCGTTCCATTTTTTTTGAAACAGGTTTAACAAGGTGCGCAATGTCCTCTGCTGAAAATGATAAACAGCCCGATTCCGTCTCTTCGGTTCTTAAAGTATTCGGCATTCTGCAGGCGCTGGGTGAAGAGCGCGATCACGGTATAACCGAGCTTGCGCAGCGCGTGATGATGTCAAAAAGTACCGTCTACCGTTTCCTGCAAACCATGAAATCGCTGGGCTATGTGACACAGGAAGGTGAGAGCGAGAAGTACTCACTGACGCTGAAGCTGTTTGAACTGGGTGCTAAGGCGCTGCAAAACGTCGATTTGATCCGCAGTGCGGATGTGCAGATGCGTGAGCTGTCGCGTCTGACCAAAGAGACGATTCACCTGGGGGCGCTGGAAGAGGACAGCATTGTCTACATCCATAAAATCGACTCGCTTTACAACCTGCGCATGTATTCGCGAATTGGCCGTCGCAACCCGCTGCATACCACCGCGATTGGTAAAGTCCTGCTCGCCTGGCGCGATCGTAGCGATGTTGAGGAGATTCTGCGGGATGTGGAGTTCAAACGCAGCACGGCCAATACGCTGCTGAGCGCGCAGGCACTGATTACGACGCTGGATCAGGTCAGAGCACAGGGTTATGGCGAAGATAATGAAGAGCAGGAAGAGGGATTACGCTGCCTTGCTGTGCCGGTGTTCGATCGCTTTGGCGTAGTGATTGCGGGACTCAGTATCTCATTTCCCACCATTCGTTTTTCGGAAGATGCACGCCAGGATTATGTGGCGATGCTGCATCGGGCGGCGCGTACGCTCTCAGCCGAAATGGGCTATCACGACTACCCATTCTGAACAACGCGGGCCATCCGGCCCGCTTTATCACTAGTTATCGATCACTTCTCCGCTTTTCTTCAGCAACGGACACTCCGTCACGCCCACCACGCCACTGTCGGTATGCAGATACTGCGCGCTGATGACGCCGCGAGCGGTAAGATAGCTACACTGCAGGCCAAGTCCGGCGGCATTTTTAGTGCTGCCGGTTAACACGCCATAGCCGGTAAGCAGCATTGCCAGCCAGATCACCGCCAGCAAGCCTATTGTGCGAATAAACAGTTTCATTGTGCCTCCTTGTGAAAGATAACTCAGCGCGCCACCTGGTGCTGCCGGTTATGATGATATCAGCATGCCTTGCTTTTCTGGCGGGATCGATCAGAGATAACTGAAACGGCAAATTCTGCATTGCTGTATCTCCCATTATCTTTTGCGATAGCTACAGGTAGAATAGGTGGTTGCCATGTTCTGGCGTTTACACTGAGTTTTACGAGGCAGTTATGAATGAGTTAGCCGCAAATTCTGGCCCCCTGGTCAGCTATGGCCTGCTGGTCATTATTTTGATTGTGGCGTTTATCGCCTGGTTCTTTGTTAACCGGGCCAGCGTGCGCGCGGGTGAGCAAATCCGTTTACTGGAATCCTTACTGGAAGAGCAGAAGAAACAGAATCAGCTGCTGCGCCGTCTGATTGAGATGCAGCCTGGGGCAGAAAGTAAGAAAACCGAAGACGATCGGGAGAAGCGCGACTTTATCCGGTTAATCCCGGAACGTTAATCACAGCAGAGAGACGGAATGGCCTGGAAAAATCCGTGGTATGACAGCAGCAAAGCGCATCACACGCCAGAGGGATTCCGTAATCCTGAACCGGAACAGCGCAGGCCGGGTGATCTGAAACGCTGGCGCAGGGAGCGTAAAGCACAGGCGCTGCCGGCACCACCCCAGCAGGGTTATGCGGCGTTTACCAGGCAATGGTGGCAGCCCGCGGATATCAGCGGCAGTGACGATCGTATCTGGTGGCTCGGACATGCTGCCGTACTGTTACGGCTGAATGAACACTATATCCTGATCGATCCGGCACTCGGCTCACGCGCCTCGCCGCTGGCGTTTGCGGGACCACAGCGTAAAACACCCGCGCCCATCAGCATCGCTGATCTGCCGCGGCTTGATATCGTGCTGATTTCACACAACCATTACGATCATCTGGATAAACCGACGGTGAAAGCGATTATCCGGCGTTTTCCGCAGGCGACCTTTATTGTGCCGCTGGGACTGGCGAAGTGGTGCAGGGCGCAGGGCGTGAAACAGGTGCACCAGCTCGACTGGTGGCAGCAGGTAACGCTCGGTGATCTCTGTTTTGATGCGGTGCCAGCCCGTCACTGGAGTATGCGAACGCCACGCGATCGCAACCGTTCACTCTGGTGCGGCTGGGTCGTGCGCTCTTCCTCCCTGCGTTTCTGGTTTTCGGGCGACAGTGGCTATAGCGATAGCCTGCTAGAGATTCCGGCCCGGCTTGGCCCGTTCAGCGTGGCTGCGTTGCCGATTGGCGCGTATGCACCCAAATGGTTCATGGCAAGCCAGCATATGGATCCCGATCAGGCGGTGGCGTTATGGCAGGCCGCAGGCAGGCCATTGACGCTGCCTGTTCACTGGGGCGTGTTTGAACTGGCCGATGAGTCGCTGGATGCGCCACCACAGGAACTGGCGAATGCGCTAGCGCGGGCAGATGAACATAATGGCCGCTTCGCTCCCTGGCGAATAGGCGAAGGTCGCAGTCTGAATAATTGCACCCAGGAATAATCCTAAAGCTCCCGGTATAATTAAAAGCCGGGGGGTTTTTATCAGACATCAATTTTTCAAATCGAAAGTTAAATTCTTAATAAGTAAAACCCGCATCGTTGCTTTTATTTGGAGCAAGGCTAATGGCTGGCTCCTGCTTTTGGTGCACAAAAAGCGTTATTTGTACGAAATAAAAGGCGCTGTACAGGATTGACGTCAGATTTAGGATATCTTCAACCGTTACCGCTTCGCTTATTCATTTCGCCATTGCCATATTTGTGAAATATTAATTTCTTATGGTATCCATCGGATTGAACCTGGCAACATAGTCGGACGAGGGCGCTGACCGCGCGCTTACTTTATTCTCAGGCACAGTTGTAAACCCCACTGAACAGGCAATGTGAGCCTTCTGGCAAATATGTGCGCAGGCGCGCCAGTGCTTTAAAAATGGCTTGCCATTATTTTGGGGATATGTGATAACAATTCGTGGGTTAAACGAGGTACAGTTCTGTTTATGCATGGCATCTTCAGTAAAGAAGTACGAGTAAAGACGTTGACGTTGAATACCGCTTCCTTGCCGAACCTTAATTAGTGCCTCATGCAGTAATGTCTCTGGTTTTTCTGTAGACAGCTTTCGGGCTAAATAAACATCTAAAGGAATTTGCAAAATGGCAAAGATTAAAGGTCAGGTTAAGTGGTTCAACGAGTCTAAAGGTTTTGGTTTTATCACTCCTGCTGACGGCAGCAAAGATGTGTTCGTACACTTCTCTGCTATTCAGGGCAACGGTTTTAAAACCCTGGCTGAAGGCCAGAGCGTTGAGTTCGAAATTCAGGACGGCCAGAAAGGCCCGGCAGCTGTTAACGTCACTGCTATCTGATTCGACTCCGCCTCGGTGCATTGCATCCTGACACGGAATCTTAAAGCCCTGGCTCTACAGCCGGGGCTTTCTTTATGCTTCCGATGCGGAAACGTTAAGGTTACACTGCGCCGCGTTATCTGATGCCGGAGCACATGATGTCCCTGATTTGCCCTCTTTGTCACTCTCCATTGACCCTCACCAACCGCAGCTGGTGCTGCGAAAACCGCCATCAGTTCGATCAGGCGAAAGAAGGGTATGTCAATCTGCTGCCCGTTCAGCATAAACGGTCACGTGAACCGGGTGACAGTGCAGAGATGATGCAGGCAAGACGGGAATTTCTTGAGGCAGGCTATTATCAGCCGTTGCGTGAGCAGGTGGTCAGCCTGCTTGCGCCGGTGCTGAATCAGTCAGAGTGCAAAATCCTGGATATCGGCTGTGGTGAAGGGTACTACACTGCTGCACTGGCAGAGGCGGCTGACAGAGATGCTCAGATTTATGGCCTGGATGTTGCCAGAATGGCCATCCGGCTGGCGGCTAAGCGCTATCCTGCCGTGCGCTTCTGTGTTGCCTCCAGTCAGCGCTTACCCTTTGCTGATCGCTCACTGGATGCGATTGTACGCATCTACGCACCCTGCAACGAAGCGGAGCTGGCCCGCGTGCTGAAGCCGGGTGGCCTGGTGCTGACGGTCACCCCAGGTCCGCACCATCTGCAGCAGTTTAAGGCACTGATTTACCGCGAAGTCCAGCTGCATGTGCCGGAACAGAAAGATTACCCCGGCTTCCGGCAGGTAGCTCAGCATGCCCTGCGTTACCCGATGGCATTAACCGGTACAGCGGCGACGACACTGCTGCAGATGACGCCATTTGCCTGGCGGGCGCGTGAAGACGTCTGGCAAACGCTACAGCAGAGTGAGCAGTTCAGCTGCGATGCTGATTTTACCCTGACGATGTGGCAGCGCGACTAGCGCGCGTCGACCAGCGTATTGTAGATGCGCTCCAGGTCGTCGAGCTGCTGCACGGCAATCAGCAACCGGCGTTGTTCCAGCTGGATGACCAGAATGCCATCCTCAGAAAGATTCATGCCCTGAATCCGCCGGTAATCGATCCAGACACCGGCGTAAAACAATCCCGCATTCTTCATCAGCAGCGTGGGTTTGCGCAGCCAGAAGAGCCAGAACGCCAGAAAACTCAGCACCATCAGCAGTGAGGTGGTGAGCTGTGGGCCATGATGACTGACATTGTTCCAGAGCAAAATCAGCAGCAGGCCGATGAAAATCAGACTGTCGAGTTTATGCTGCCGGCGGAGTGTTACCCGTAAGCGGGTCGGCCCGTGCCGCCGTGGCAGAATCGCCTCATGGTAAACGGCAAATCCCATCAGGGCGGCGATACAACACGCAATCAACGCGTCAGTTAAAGACATCACTTCTACCTCAAACAGGGTGAGCTCAGCCGGTTGTGGCTCAGCTCACCACGCTTAAAAGCCGGGAGCAGAAGCTCCCGGCAGGATGACATTACAGACCGAGCAGGCCGATCCAGTAACCAAAGATACCGATAGCAAAGAAGCCGACGATAATCCATAGCGCATTCACTTTGCGGCGTAACAGCCACATACAGCCAAAGGTCAGCAGCAGCGGCACAATGCCTGGCATCAGCTGATCGAGGATCGACTGTACCGTAGTGACGGTAGTTTTGCCGGTGGAGTCAGTAATGCGCGACACCACCAGCGGGATGTTGACGTGCGTCCACTTGTTGACCAGCGCCCCCATGACAAACAGCCCCAGAATCGAGGCGCCCTCCGTGAGCTTCTGCAGAAAACCGCCGCCCATGTCGCTGACGATGTCGATCCCTTTGCGATAGCCATACGCCACGCCGTAGTAGCGGGTCAGCAGGCGAGCCAGGTTAAACAGCACAAAGAACAGCAGCGGACCCAGCAGACTGCCGCTCATGGCGATACCGGCACCCAGTGCGGCAAACACAGGACGTACCGTACCCCAGAAAATCGGGTCGCCAACCCCGGCCAGCGGTCCCATCAGCCCGACTTTCAGGCCGTTAATCGCACCGTCGTCGATAGGTGCGCCGTTGGCACGCTGCTCTTCCATTGCCATGGTGACGCCCAGTACCGGCGCGGCGACATAAGGATGGGTATTGAAAAACTCCAGATGACGTTTTATCGCCTGCCTGCGCTCATCGTTATTCTCAGGATAGAGACGGCGGATGACCGGCACCATTGAGAAGCAGAAGCCCAGCGCCTGCATACGCTCAAAGTTCCATGAACCCTGGAAAAGGTTAGAGCGCAGAAAGACGGCGCGGACATCACCGGGGGTCAGTTTCTTTTCAACTTTTGTCATATCAACCATGTGATCACCTGTTCCTTAATCGAGTTCGTTATCAAGATCGTTTGCGGTTGCAGCACCTGTAGGTGCTCCCGCCACACGGTTGTATTTCGGGCTGAGCTGAATGTAGAGCACCGCCATAACCACGCCAATTACGCCCAGCGCCACCAGGTTGAAGTTGGTGAAGGCTGCGGTAACAAAGCCGAGGTAGAAGAACGGCATCAGATAGCCGGCGCGCATCATATTGATGACCATCGCGTAACCAACCACCACAATCATGCCGCCGGCGATATTCAGGCCGTTGGTGACCACTTCAGGAATGGAACTCAGTAGCGCATGAACGGCACTGGTACCGACCGAAATCGCCACAATCAGCGCCGGGATGGCGATACGCATCGCCTGTAATAGCAGGGCAGAGACATGGATCCAGGAGATGGCCGTAAGGTTGCCTTTCTCGGCGGCTTTATCAGCCGCGTGCTGGAAGGCCACGGTCAGTGTACGCACGATAATGGTCAGTACCTGTCCGGCAGCGGCCAGCGGAATCGCCAGCGCGATACCGGCACCCACACTCTGACCCCCAGCGATGACCAGGATAGTCGAGATGATTGAGGCGAGGGCAGCATCAGGGGCAACTGCTGCACCGATGTTCATCCAGCCCAGCGCAATCATCTCCAGCGTACCGCCGATGATAATGCCGGTTTTCATATCACCCAGTACGATACCAATCAGCGTACAGGCCACCAGTGGACGGTGAAACTGGAATTCATCCAGAATCGACCCCATACCGGCAATACAGGCGACAATAAAAATCAAAATAATTTGTAGCGAGGTTATTTCCATCATACTTCTTGTCCTCAGCAGGATAATCAGGAGCCCGGAAACGCAGGCGCAGAAGTGCTTCTGTTACGCGTTTACTTTCGCAATCAGATCCATCATTTTCAGTTTCTGGTCACTGGAAACTTTACGCACTTCCAGTTCAATATTACGTTCATTGAGTTTGCGGAATGCGGCGATATCTTTTTCATCTACCGAGACCGCATTATTGACCTGGGTTTTCCCCTGGCGGAACGCCATACCACCGATGTTGACCGTTTTAATATCGACACCCTGTTCAACTACGCGCAGGACATCGGTAGGGTTGGTAAACAGCAGCATGACGCGATCCTGACCATACTTCGGGTTGTTCCATACCCGGACCATTTTGTCGACATCCACCACATGAGCCGTCACGCCGGGCGGCGCGACCTGCGTCAACAGGGTTTTGCGCACATGATCGTTGGCCACTTCATCGCTGACCACGATAATACGCTGAACGTTTGTCTCTTTAGTCCAGCGCGTCGCGACCTGCCCATGAATCAGACGATCATCAATGCGCGCCAGCCCGATTTTCATGTGATCACCGGGGGCCATCGGCTTAGCTGGTTGCGCCGCCGCGGCCGGTTTCACCGCAGACGATGCCGGTACTTCCTCTTTAGCTTTCAGGGCTTTAACCCCTTCACGACCGGTCTCCACCGCCACGGCGACCAGTTCGTCAAATCCGGGATCGTCATCGCGCGCCATCAGCGTTTCAACCAGCATCGGAATATTGACCCCGGCAATAACCTCATGGTGTTGCTTGTCGACAACAATGCGGCTGGCCGCATTGAACGGACTGCCGCCCCAGGTATCGACCAGAAAAAGAACCCCCTTGCTGGTATCCAGTTCTGCCAGTCTTGCCTGATATTTTTCTATCAGCGTTTCTGCATTTTCACCGGGGACAAAGTCTATCCAGCCGATATTCTCCTGCTCGCCTAACAGCATTTCTGCTGTTTTCAGCAGTTGTTCCGCTGCCCAGCCGTGTGTACCAATTACAATCGCAATGGTCACGTGCTACCTCCGTTCGCTAGAGATGCTCATCTGAGTAAATGAACTGTATTGAGACATGTTTTGATTATCCGTTTAACCCGGTCATTCGACTTTCTGATATAGCGTCGAAAAAACAGGGGTTAACTTCATCAGGGCGGTAAAGTCGCGATTTATTTTAGTGATCGAAAAAATAAATTTTGTGATGTCTGTCAGCTATTCATCCCGTGAAGTGGCGCTTTACCTTTTTTATGCGCCCGATCATCCGTTATGCAGATTGTAAAAATAAGAAAATTTTTTGACGCAATTTACCGACCTGATACATTAACGTTCTGTTTATTGCTCAGGAGTAACGGGCTTCAGCCCACCTTTATGGATCGTCACCGACGTCGCTTAATCTGTTCTTTGCGCCTGCTGGCGCGTCACCCTTCGCCTCGCGGCGTTTTCATCGCTTTCCCGACTACCCGGATGTCACGCTTCGCTGCGCTGACAGGCACCGGCTCGATCTGTTCCCTGTTCTGGAGTCATAAATAATGGAATTTTTATTCGACCCCTCAATCTGGGCGGGTTTACTGACGCTTATCGTGCTGGAAATCGTACTCGGTATCGATAACCTGGTATTTATTGCTATCCTGGCCGACAAACTGCCGCCAAAGCAGCGTGATAAAGCACGTTTGATAGGCCTGTCGCTGGCCCTGGTGATGCGTCTGGGCCTGCTGTCGCTGATCTCCTGGATCGTCACGCTGACCACGCCTCTCTTCAGCGTAGGCGGTTTCAGCTTTTCCGGACGCGATTTAATCCTGCTGTTCGGCGGTTTCTTCCTATTGTTTAAAGCGACCATGGAGCTACACGAGAGGCTGGAAAACCGTCAGCTTGATGGTTCCGCAAATCGGGGATATGCCAGTTTCTGGGCTGTGGTATTGCAGATTGTGGTGCTGGACGCGGTCTTCTCACTGGATGCGGTGATTACCGCCGTGGGTATGGTGAACCACCTGCCGGTGATGATGACTGCCGTGGTGATTGCCATGGGTGTGATGCTGCTGGCGTCTAAACCGTTAACCAACTTTGTTAACGCGCATCCGACCGTGGTGGTGCTCTGTCTGAGCTTCCTGTTAATGATCGGTCTGTCGCTGGTAGCAGAAGGCTTTGGTTTCCATATTCCTAAAGGCTACCTCTATGCGGCAATTGGCTTCTCAATTCTGATTGAGCTGTTCAACCAGATTGCACGTCGTAACTTTATCCGCCACCAGTCAAATCGTCCGATGCGTGAGCGTACCGCCGAGGCGATTCTGCGCCTGATGGGCGGCCGTAACCGTGCGCAGACGTCCAGCAATGGCAATAGCAGCAGTAACATCAGCACCAGTGAAGAGTCTGCGCTGACAGAAGCAATGCCGCAGGAAGCGTTTAAAGATGAAGAGCGTTACATGATTAATGGCGTTCTGACGCTGGCTTCCCGCTCGATTCGGAGCATTATGACGCCACGCGGTGATATCTCCTGGGTCGATGCAAATCGTCCGGTGGATGAGATTCGCGGTCAGCTGCTGGATACGCCTCACAGCCTGTTCCCGGTCTGTCGGGGTGAACTGGATGAAATTGTTGGTGTGGTGCGCGCCAAAGAGCTACTGGTGGCGCTGGAGCAGGGTGTTGATGTGGCGACCTTCGCGGCGAATACACCGACCATTGTGGTGCCGGAGACGCTGGATCCAATCAACCTGCTTGGCGTGCTGCGTCGTGCTAAAGGTAGCTTCGTGATCGTCACCAATGAGTTTGGCGTGGTGCAGGGTCTGATTACGCCGCTGGACGTGCTGGAAGCGATTGCGGGTGAATTCCCGGATGAAGACGAAACGCCTGATATTGTTGCAGATGGCGATGGCTGGTTAGTGAAAGGCGGAACCGATCTGCACTCGCTGCAGCAGTTACTTGACTTCCATGAGCTGGTCGATCCGACAGAAGATCACGCCTCGCTGGCGGGCCTGCTGATTGAGCAGAAAGGGCGGTTACCGCTTCCCGGCGAGGTGATTGATATCACGCCGCTGCACTTCCAGATTATCGACGCGACGGATTACCGTATCGATCTGGTGCGTGTCACCAAAGATAAACCGCATGACGAAGAGGAAGAGGGTTAACGCTTCACGTTGTTGCTAAGGCGCTGCCAGTCTCACCGGCCGCGCCGAATCTCTCTGACAGCCGCTGCTGAAACGCCGCGGCTGTTTTTTTGTGTGCAGGGAGTCGGGCAAAGGCGATACGGCGCTGACGCGGCCGTTAACGGCGGGCATCAGCCTGATGCCGCGTCAGCCAGGCTGGAAAATCTTCCAGCGGCATCGGGCGGGCAAAATAGTAGCCCTGCAGATGATCCACCCCGCGTTCGCGCAGATAATCTGCCTGTTCAGCCGTTTCCACCCCCTCGGCCACCAGACTGATGTTCAGGCGCTGGGCCAGCGAAATCACCATATCCGTTACCGTGGCGTTAATGGCATCCGTACCGATAGCCGCCGTGAAAATCTTGTCGATTTTGAGCACGTCTGGCTGTAAATCTTTCAGGTAGGAGAGCGAGCTGTGACCGGTGCCAAAGTCATCAATCGCCAGCCGGACGCCAATCTCGTGCAGTTGTGCAATCACCGACTGATCGACGACCGGCAGGGCATCCCGCTCGGTCAGTTCCACCACCAGTTGCGGCACCGGACTGGCAGGCCACCACAGGTTCTGCAGATCTTCCAGAATGGCGCGGTCGCGGAAATGGCTGGCGGCAACATTGATGGCGATATGAAAGGCGGAATCATCGGGCAACTGCGGCAGCTGCCTTACCACCTCGTTCAGCACAAAGCGCGTCAGGGGCTTGATCAGGTTCTGGCGCTCGGCCAGCGGAATAAAGACATCCGGTGTGATCCAGCCCTGGCGGGCGTTATGCCAGCGCAGCAGCAACTCTATCCCGTCACACTCGCCGCTTTTGCTATTGATCAGCGGCTGGCAATAAACCATAAACTCACGGGCCGTAATGCCATAGCTGATTTGCCAGCTGAGGCTCATGCGATTTGCCGTCGCCAGCCAGATAATGTAGCCCATCAGCAGGCTTAGTAGCAGCGCCAGCGGCAGCTGTGAGGGCAGTGTCGCCAGCGCCAGCCGTGTCGGCGAAGGGCCATAGAGGGTGAGCGTAAACGGGTAGCGCAGCGAACCCTGCTCGTAGCTCACTTCGTCATCTGACGGCACCGTTGGCTCTATCAGCGGATTGCCATATTCCAGGCTCTCACCATTGACGTTAAATACGGCGCGTTCCACCCAAGGCAACTGGGGTTCCAGCAGGTAATTACTCATCATTTCAATGTTGATGACCTGCAATATTCCCGACCGGTTATCCAGGCTTTTAGGCGTCCACAGCAGTAAAATTGGCGAGCCTTTCAGCAGATATTCATCGGTTGCCAGGGTCATACGCTGGCTGTTGAAGGCAAGGTCAGGATAAGTCTGGCTGAAAGGGATGTTGCGCGGGCCGTAAATACTGGAGCAGTAGAGCATGTCGTTTTCGACCAGCAGAATGGCACGTACCGTCTGCAGAGAAGAGATTTTTTCGATGAGCGGAAAACGCACGTCCTGACAGGGGGCACCCACCAGACCCAGCGTATTACTGGCTGAAACCTCCAGTGGTGAAAACATCCGATCAAACCGCATAATCGCTTTGTCGGCGAAATCCATCGCCTGCTGTTCAATACGTGACTTCTCTTCGATATAACGAAAGGCCAGCGTTAATATCAGCACTACGGTGGCGATTGACAGTGCGATCAGCAAACGCTTGCGTCTGAATTGTCCAACAAATTGCTGGGCCATAAACATCAGTATCCACCTTCCCAAAAAGCCAAAAAAAAGCAATAAATAACGGGGTTAGTATCGGCACGGCCAGGTCAATATTGAGGCCGGAATGCAGAAAAGCGGGTCTGGAAAGTTGCGCAGACCGGACGGCTGCGCGGAAAACACTCTACCGTTTAAACCTGCGCTGAGATAGCGCAGGATGCGGATTTTATTACGTTTGCATCTTATTTAAACAATTCAACGTTTCGCTTAATCACACTGAACTTTAATCGCCAGACCGCCACGGGAAGTTTCACGGTATTTCGCGTTCATGTCTTTGCCGGTCTCATACATGGTCTCAATAACCTTATCCAGCGAGACGCGGGGTTCACTGGTGCGACGGAGTGCCATACGCGCCGCGTTAATGGCTTTAACCGAGGCGATAGCATTACGTTCAATACAGGGAACCTGAACCTGACCGGCCACGGGGTCGCAGGTCAGTCCAAGGTTATGCTCCATGCCGATTTCAGCGGCAACGCACACCTGCTCCGGGCTACCGCCCAGTAGCTCAGCCAGACCGGCCGCCGCCATCGAACAGGCGACACCCACTTCACCCTGGCAGCCCACTTCCGCGCCTGAAATAGAGGCGTTCAATTTGTACAGCACGCCTATGGCACCCGAGGCGAGGAAATAGCGCAGGAAAATATCGGGCGTCACCGGCTCAATAAAGTGATCGTAGTAAGCCAGCACCGCAGGCACGATACCGCAGGCACCGTTCGTCGGCGCGGTCACCACACGGCCACCCGCTGCGTTCTCTTCGTTGACAGCCAGCGCAAACATATTGATCCAGTCGATCACAATCATTGGATCGCTGGAGTGTTTGGTGGAGGAGGTCAGCAGGCGACGCAGGGAGGCGGCTCGACGGGGTACGCGCAGCGGTCCTGGCAACACGCCTTCAGTATTCAGACCGCGGTCAATGCAGGCCTGCATGGTCTGCCAGATGCGGGTGAAATAGGCATGAATCTCGTCACGGCTGTGCAGTGCCAGCTCATTTTTCATCACCAGCCCCGACAGCGACAGACCGGTTTCGCGGCAGTGCGCCAGCAGATCTTTGGCGGAGTGAAACGGCCAGGGGACAGAAACTTCATCCAGTGCCGACTGACCGAAGTGCTCTTCATCCACAATGAACCCACCGCCCACGGAGTAGTAGGTTTTCGACAGGATCAGCAGATCGTCCGCGAATGCCAGCAGGCGCAGGCCATTTTCATGCAGTGAGAGGTTCTCACTGCGGAACACCATGCCGCCTTCGCGTGGGAAATCGACTTCATGTGTGCCTTTCGCCAGCAGCAGTCGCTCACGCTGTTCGACATCCTTAATAAATGCGGGGATGGCATCGATATCCACCGTGTCCGGCGATTCGCCAGCCAGCCCCATAATAATGGCGATATCCGTGTGATGCCCTTTGCCGGTCAGCGACAGAGAACCGTAAACATCCACGGCGATCCGGGTGACCTCCTGCAGCTTTTCCTGTTCGCACAGCAAGTCCACAAATTGTTTACCCGCTTTCATCGGGCCGACAGTATGCGAACTTGAGGGACCAATGCCCACTTTGAACATGTCGAAAACACTAATCACAGGTGACACTCCTCACATTTATTCTCAGTCTGCCGGGGCAGTTTATGGCGCCCATAGTAATGGTCATGCACCGGAAAAGAGCAGCTTTTCGCATGAAATAAACTTATCAAAACAGATAAAAAAAATTATAGCGCAGCCCGACTGGGCGCTGACGGGCTTGAAGGGAGGAAACAGAGGAAAAAGGACTCAGAAGGCGATCTGTGTACTCAGTGAACGGATAATCCCTGCTGTCATGCCCCACACCAGATAATCCTGATAGCGCGACAGCCAGACCGGATGGCGAACGCCGGCCCGATGCACCTCCAGCGCGCTGTAGCGGCTGAGCTGCAGTGCCTCGGCCAGCGGCATCTCGAAGGCACTGCTCACCTCATCCGGATTAATCGTCAAGCGCAGATCGGCCGGAATAATGCCCAGCACCGGTGTCACCTGAAAGCCGGTGCTGCTGGTGACGGCGGGCAGCGCGCCTAATATCTCGACCTGCTGCGGATTGATACCGACTTCTTCCTGCGCTTCACGCAGGGCGGTGGCGATCAGCGAGGCGTCGGTGTCATCCTGCATTCCGCCGGGAAAGGCGACCTGTCCGGCGTGTTTGCGCAGGGCGTGCGAGCGCTGCGTCAGCAACAGACCCGGTTCATGACGGGCGACAATCGGCACCAGCACCGCCGCATGACGTCCTGAAAGACGCTGCGTGCTGCGGGCCGGCTGCTGCAGCAGAAAACGGCTACGAAAAACCTCAAGCGTCAGTGCCAACTGAACCTCCTGCCTGTTCCAGCGCCGGTAAAATCCGGCTGACTTTATCGAGCGTCTCCTGATACTCCGCTTGCGGATCGCTGTCTGCCACCAGCCCGCCACCGGCGGCACAGTAGATCTGCTGACCTTCGGCGATCAGCGTGCGGATCGTGATGCTGGTGTCCATCCGGCCACACAGGCTGAGATAGCCGATACTGCCGCACCAGGCATTACGCCGCTGCGGCTCCAGTTCATCAATGATCTCCATCGCCCGAATCTTGGGCGCACCGGTTATCGAGCCGCCAGGAAAACAGGCGCGCAGCAGATCCGTGGCCTGCAGGGTGTCAGGCAACTTCGCCCGCACCGTGCTCACCAGATGATGGACGGCGGGGAAGGGTTCAACCACAAACAGTTCAGGCACCGTGACCGAGCCGGGCTGCGCCACGCGACCAATATCGTTGCGCAGCAAATCGACAATCATCAGGTTTTCAGCCCGATCTTTCTCCGCATGGCGCAGTGCCTCAGCCTGTTGCGCATCCGCAACCGGATCGGCACAGCGTGGCCGGGTGCCTTTAATCGGTCGGGTTTCAATCTGGTTTTGATTCAGCGACAGAAAGCGCTCCGGCGACAGGCTGAGGATCGCACTTTCCGGCAGGCGCAGAAACGCGCTGAACGGCGCGCGGTTAGCCGCGTTAAGCAGAGTAAACGCCTGCCACTCATCACCCTGATAACTGGCCTGAAAACGCTGCGCCAGGTTAACCTGATAACAGTCACCGGCCTGAATATAAGCCTGAACCGCGGCAAAGCGTGCGGCGTAATCGGCATAGCTCAGACTGGAGCGCCAGCCGCTGGTCAGTGAAAAGGGCACGACTTCACGTGCGGGCCACTGCGCCAGCCAGGTGGCGCGCGCTTCTGCGTTCTTCAGTGCCACCAGCGTCAGGGTTTGCTGATGATGATCGGCAATCAAGGCCCAGTCATAAATCCCCACCGCCATGTCCGGCGTGGTGAGATCGGCCTGCGCCTGATGGGGCAGCGACTCAAACCGGCGGCCCAGGTCATAACCAAACAGGCCTAGCGCACCGCCCTGAAACGGCAGGGCTTCGCAGACCGCAGGCGTCACGCCCTGCGCATCACACTGTTGCTGCACCAGCAGCAGGGGATCTGCGGTCGATTCGGACGTGCCGGTCGCATCGCTGATGGTCGTGATGGGCCCCCGGGTCACCAGGGTGGCGCGGGGATCGGCGGTCAGAATGTCGAAGCGGTTGTCGCTGTGGCTGGCCTGCGCGGAGGAGAGCAGCATCGCCCAGGGCAGATGGGCAAGGGTGGCAAAACGCTGGGTCAGCGCATCCGGGGTATAATCAAGCGTGAGGGTTTCAACAATCATCGGGCAGACAAATCAGAAAGCAAAGAGGCGGTCAGACTGACATATTTTTTCCCGACTGGCACCTGTTAGTTGCCCATGGGATACTGTCCGCCCCAACGCAGGAGTAGAACATGTTTATTGGATTACCGGCTCTCTCACATGAGCAGCAACAGCAGGCCGTCGAACGTATTCAGGAGTTAATGACGGGTGGCTTATCGAGCGGTGAAGCGATCGCCCAGGTGGCGCAGGAAATCCGTCAGAATCACAAGGGCGAACAGATTCGGGCGTTATTCGACGACGAAGATGACGAAAACGAAGAGGAATAACACCCGACATCCTTAGCGCGCAGCGATAATTTTAATTTCAATTTTGTATTTTGGATTCAGCAGCCCGGCCTGAACGGTGCAGCGCACCGGCGCGTTGCCCGGTGAGACCCAGGCGTCCCAGGCTCGGTTCATGGCGGGGAAATCGGCTTTATCCACCAGAAACAGCGTCGCATCCAGGATCTTACTTTTATCACTGCCGAGCCGGGTCAGAATGGTATCAATCACCGCCAGCGCATTGGCGGTCTGCGCTTCTGCGTCGGCATCCAGATTCTCAGGCACACTGGTGTAGTAGATGGTGTCGTTGTGGATCACAGCTTCGGACATACGGTGTTCCGGGTCAATGCGGGTAATACTCATCGGTTTCTCCCTGGTTAAGTGCGCATTAGCCTGACACATTCCCGATATCGCTGTCACCCTTTACGGCCCTCTCGCCTTACAGGCAGCGCTCAACAATCGCCTGTCTGTCTGCTATCACCTGAGGAGCCATCCGGAAGGTCGTGAAATATTTCACCTCAGCCCCTTTTCTATGGGGAGAGACATCCGCAAAAATTGAATCTTCCCAGGTAAAGACGCTGATCTCGCTGCCAGCAGGCTGGGTGTGAGTAGTGTTATCCCGGGCAATAACGTTGGTGGTGGACCAGCCACGATAAATACAGTCGCTGAGCTGAGGGACGGTACGGATGCTTTGACCCTGAAACATGGGTGGCTGCAGACGAGCCTGATCAGGAGTGGGAGCCTGGCAGCCGCAAAGTAGCAGCACGCAAGCCAGAGAGCCGATGCGGTAAGAGTTCATAACATGCCTCCGCCTGAGTCAGGCAGTCGGATTAAGGCCATCTGCATAACACCGCCTGAACGGCAATGTTAAGCCAGTCTCAGCTCGTCAGCCTACGGGTGCCACATCCCAACGGTAAGCTGATTTAATCATTATAATCCGGGCGGTTATTTCCTTGCTGCGTTCCTCTGCATTTGATAACTGCATCACACTGCTGGCCTGGCAGAATTTAATAAGAGGTCACAAGTGACTCGCCAGTCTATGACGTTAACAGACAGGCACAGACACGGAATTGAAGGCGCTGATGGCTTAAAAATGGTATAAATCCGCCCAAAGATAACGCCACAGGCTGAGGATGAGAACATGGCGAATACGCAGTATCTGTTTTGGGTGATGGCTGGCGCACTGACGCTGCTGTTTATTGTTATTGCGGCGTTTGTGGGGTTATCCAAAGGCAGTAAGCAGGGCGTGATTACGTTTGCTGTACTGTTCGCCATTATGCTGGCGGGCGCGCTTTACATACACCACTAGCGCCAGGCAATCCGATCATTTTCAGACTGTTACAGTAATTTCTCGCCCTGCTCACATTTCAGGCGAAAAATGTGCGGCCTCAGGTGCCGGTTAACTATGCTCAGTTCAAATAGCAGCACTGCTATTTATCACCGGAGGTAATTATGTCTGAACGTCCTGATTATGATGAACCGCTGCCAGATGATGCTGAGATCTATCCGGAAGATGAAGAAGAAGATGAGGAAGACGATCCGTCAGAAAAGGATGTTTAAGCGTCCGAAAGGGATCGCTGTCGGAATGTCTCTCTTCTGATTCAGCCTTACACCGCAAAACCGCCAGTTGTGCAGTTTTGCGGTTTCTCACTTCTAAAGCCTGCACCGATTCGCCTCTTTAAACGCTGTTTTATCTCTGAGTCTGCCAATCGATTTTTTCAGGTTTGCTGCTGAATACATTTCCTGATGCAGAGGTTCATTTTAATTATCACCAAAATTGTTATTTTAATATATATTATACAAGTGCTATTTATTAAATTAACATCGATTGAAATTGTAAACTCGTTATTTATTCCTGTTTTGATTAACCGCATTTTGTCATCTTGCTGACGAAAAGCGGAGAGTAATAGTATGCCTGCCGCACACTAGCCTATTAAGCAGGGATAAAATGAAACAATTAAAAATGTTAAGTCTGATTATGGCATTTTCGTCTATCAGCGTAGCGGGTGCGGCAGAACCGCACTGGACGTACGAAGGTAAAGCCGGCCCGGAACACTGGAGTGAACTGACCAGCGACTTCCATATCTGTCATGAAGGCAAATCTCAGTCGCCCATTAATATTACAAATCCGATTGAGGGACATTTACAGGCACTCGACCTGGCCTACCATACGTCAGCTGAAAAAATGATTAACAACGGTCACACGATTCAGGTAACCGTTGATGAAGAAGATGACTTTGTTCTGGACAGTGAAAAGTTCACTCTGCGTCAGTATCACTTCCATACGCCGAGTGAAAACCAGATTAATGGAGAAACCTTTCCCCTTGAAGCTCACTTTGTACACAGCAAAGAGGATGGCGATCTGGCCGTTGTCGCGGTGATGTTTAAAGTCGGCAAAGAGAATCCGGCGCTGGCACCCTTGATTGCCGCGATGCCGAAAAAGGAAAATCAGCAGGTCAGCATTAATCGGCAGGTAAATTTGCGCGATCTCTTCCCGGAAGATCTGCACTATTATCGCTTCAGCGGCTCCCTGACAACGCCACCGTGCAGCGAAGGTATTCGCTGGCTGGTGATGAAACAGCCGGTCACGCTATCTCAGGCACAGCTCGACGCCTTTAAACAGGCGCTGAAAACTACCAATAATCGGCCAGTACAGCATCTCAATGGCCGTATGATTGTAGAGTAATCACCGCGCTTTCTGCCTCTCTGCGGTATCGATTCGCCAACAGGTTTATCGACACTGCCACTGCTCTTCAGGCGGCTATGAGCCGCCTTTTTAACGTCTGCCAGCGACGATTAAGCGTTTCTGATCCACACGTTCAGGCCAGTCAGAATCAGCTAACATTCTGATTAATATCCATTTTGCTTTGTTAATCCAATACTGACATAATTACAGTGTTTTTGCCGTTCTTAGTGAGGGTATGTGGCAGACGATTTTGCAGTGGATGGCGCTCTGGCGCTGGCGATCCCAGGCTTTAAGCCGCGTGAAGCACAACGTGAGATGGCGGAGGCGGTATCTGAAGCCGTAAAACAGCAGGGTGAACTGGTGGTCGAAGCCGGAACCGGCACTGGCAAAACCTATGCTTACCTGGCTCCCGCTTTGCGGGCCGGCAAAAAAGTGATTGTCTCCACCGGATCCAAAGCGCTGCAGGATCAGCTCTATGGCCGCGATCTGCCCACAATGATCAAGGCGCTGAAGTTCAACGGTAAAACCGCCTTATTGAAAGGGCGCTCCAACTATCTCTGTCTGGAACGTATGGAACAGCAGTCAATGGCGGGCGGAGACCTCACCGTGCAGGCACTGACCGATCTGGTCACGCTGCGCAACTGGTCATCGCAGACCGAAGATGGTGACATCAGCAGCTGCGCGGGCGTCACCGAGGACAGCCCGGTCTGGCCACTGGTCACCAGCACCAACGATAACTGCCTTGGCACCGATTGCCCGCGCTATAAAGAGTGCTTCGTGGTCAAAGCGCGCAAGCGCGCCATGGACGCTGATGTGGTCGTCGTCAATCACCATCTCTTTCTTGCCGACCTGGTGGTGAAAGAGGGCGGCTTCGGTGAACTGATTCCCGAAGCGGATGTGATGATCTTCGACGAAGCCCATCAGTTGCCTGACATCGCCAGTCAGTATTTTGGTCAGCAGCTCTCCAGCCGTCAGTTACTCGATCTCGCCAAAGATATCATTACCGCCTACCGTACCGAAGTGCGCGATGCCCGGCAGTTGCAGAAATCCGCTGACCGCCTGGCGCAATGCGCGCAGGATTTCCGCCTGGCATTAGGCGATCCCGGCTATCGCGGAAATCTGCGGGAACTGCTCAGCGATAATCAGATACTGCGTATGTTCACCCTGCTGGATGATGCGCTGGAGCTTTGTTACGACGTCATTAAACTCTCTCTGGGACGTTCAGCCCTGCTGGATGCCGCCTTTGAGCGGGCCGCACTATATCGTACCCGGTTAAAACGGTTACGGGCGATTAACGAGCCGGGCTACAGCTACTGGTATGAATGCACTTCACGTCACTTTATCCTGGCGCTGACGCCGCTCTCGGTAGCGGAACGTTTTCGTGAGGTGATGGATAACCGCAAGGCCGCGTGGATCTTCACCTCGGCCACCCTGGCGGTGGATGAGAACATGGCTCACTTCGCCGAGCGGCTGGGTGTGAATGCGGCAAAAAGCCTGATTCTGAACAGCCCGTTCAACTTTGCGAAACAGGCATTACTCTGCGTACCGCGCAATCTGCCTGAACCCAATCGTCCCGGCGGCGCGCGCCAGCTGGCTGCGATGATGAAGCCGCTGATTGATGCCAATAAAGGCCGCTGTTTCTTCCTCTGCACGTCGCACCTGATGATGCGTGAGCTGGCGGCAGAATTTCGCGCCTCGATGACGCTGCCGGTGCTGGTGCAGGGTGAAACCAGCAAAGGTCAGTTACTGAATCAGTTCATTGAGAAGGGCAATGCCCTGCTGGTGGCGACCAGCAGCTTCTGGGAAGGGGTGGATGTGCGCGGGGATGCCCTGTCGCTGGTGATCATCGACAAGCTGCCTTTCACCTCACCGGAAGATCCGCTGCTAAAAGCCCGAATGGAAGATTGCCGGATTCGCGGCGGCGATCCCTTTGCAGATGTGCAGTTGCCGGATGCGGTGATTACCCTGAAGCAGGGTGTAGGCCGTCTGATCCGTGATACGGACGATCGTGGTGTGCTGGTCATTTGCGATCAGCGTCTGGTGTCACGACCTTATGGCGCGCTGTTTCTCAATAGCCTGCCGCCGACGCCGCGCACCCGGGACATTGCCCGTGCCATCGCCTTTATCCGCCAGCAACCCGAACCAGACGCGTAATTTTATGCTAAGATGCGCGCCGTTTTCTTTCTTCTGAGGTAGTCATGTCAGCCCGAATTTTAGCGCTGGATACGGCGACAGAAGCCTGTTCAGCCGCCTTGCTGAATCAGCAACAGATTGATGCCCGATTTGAGATCGCTCCGCGCGATCACACCCAGCGTATCTTACCGCTGGTCGAGGAGCTCCTGCTGGCGCAGCAGCTGGAACTGAGCGATCTGGACGCGCTCGCCTTTGGCCGGGGTCCTGGCAGTTTTACCGGCGTGCGGATCGGTATTGGTATTGCACAGGGGCTGGCACTGGGCGCATCACTGCCGATGATCGCCGTTTCCACGCTGGCGACGCTGGCGGAAGGGGCCTGGCGTCTGCACGGAGCAACCCGGGTGTTAACCGCTATCGATGCGCGGATGGGCGAGGTTTACTGGGCCGAATATCAGCGTGATGAGCAGGGTGCCTGGCAGGGTGAAGCCAGCGAATGTGTGCTGTCACCTGAGGCAGCACTCGCCCGGATGCAGGCCCTCTCTGGTGACTGGATGACCGCGGGTACCGGCTGGCAGGCCTATCCGGCACTGCAGCAGGGTCACGATCTGACCCTGACCGCCAGTGATGTTACTCTGCCTGCGGCACAGGATATGCTGCCACTGGCGACGCTTGCGCTGTCGCAGGGGAATACGCTGCTGCCGGAAACGGCGGAGCCGACTTATCTGCGCAATGACGTTGCCTGGAAAAAATTACCAGGCCGGTAAAATACACGCAACTTATTGTTATGCGTCCAGTCTAAGTCTTTACCTAACGGGAGATCGTCTATGTCGTCAATGTGTGGTAAAGGGCTTTCAGGGCTGCTGCTGACCTGTGTGCTGGCGTTAACCGGTTGTGTCTCAATTCCTGACACGCTGCAGGGCAGCTCACCTCAGCCGCAGCAGGATCTGTCGCGGGTGATGAGCGATCCTTCGCTCTTTGTCGGGCAGGAATCGCGCTTTGGCGGCAAGGTGGTGAATGTCACTAACCTGAACGGCAAAACCCGGCTTGAGATTGCGGCACAGCCGCTGGATGAGAGCGCGAGACCGCGCCTCGGTGCGGCCTCGGTTGGCCGGATTTATGCTGACATTCACGGCTTTGTTGATCCGGTAGATGTCAGAAACCAGTACGTTACCGTGCTGGGAACGCTGAAGGGCACGGAACAGGGTAAAATTGGTGAGGCTGATTACAAATTTGTGGTCATTGATGTGCGCGGTTATCAGCGCTGGCGCATTGCCCAGCAGGTAACAGCACCGCCACAGCCGATGGATCCCTGGATTTGGTATGGTCCGACCCGTCATCGTGGCGGATACTGGGGACCTAATCCCTACTGGGGAATGGTCAACACCGGGCCCTCAGAGGTGCAGACCATCCTGACCGAATAAGTGTAAACATGATTTATCCAGCCCGGTCGCGGTGCTCGCTACCGGGCTTTTTATTGGCCTGTTTTCCCGGCACGAAATTTAGTGATGCACTTCGCAACCTCGACATGCCGAAACAGGCAAACTGGTACAATCAGTTAAAATATTGTTAACAAACCGGATTGGCTGAGGCAGCGATGGAAATACAACATAATTATCGGGGTGGATCCTTGAATAAGGTTTGGCTGAAACGCTACCCGGCAGATGTGCCTGCCGAAATAAGCGCAGATCGATACACCTCGCTGGTGGATCTGTTTGAGCAGGCAGCAAAACGCTACGCCGATCAACCTGCATTTCTGAACATGGGTCAGAAGATGAGTTATCGTCAGCTGGAAGAGAAGAGCCGTGCCTTTGCTGCTTATCTCCAGCATCAGCTGGGCCTGAAAGCAGGTGACCGGGTGGCGCTGATGATGCCTAACTTACTGCAGTATCCGGTGGCCCTGTTTGGTGTGCTGCGTGCCGGTATGGTGGTGGTCAATGTGAATCCGCTCTATACGCCGCGTGAGCTGAAGCATCAGCTCAATGACAGCGGTGCCAGCGCCATCGTTATTGTCTCAAATTTTGCGCATACCCTGGAAAAAGTGGTGGCGGAGACCGCTGTGCGGCATGTCATCCTGACCCGGATGGGCGATCAGCTGGCACCGATAAAAGCCACGCTGGTTAACTTTGTCGTCAAGTATGTGAAGAAGCTGGTGCCAAAATACCATTTACCAGGTGCCATTTCATTTCGTCAGGTATTGGAAGTGGGTGCCACTCTCAATTATCAGCGACCAACGGTCTCGAATGACGACCTCGCCTTCCTGCAATACACCGGCGGCACCACCGGCGTGGCAAAAGGAGCGATGCTGACCCATCGCAACATGCAGGCGAATCTGGAGCAGACCCGCGCGACCTACGGTAAGGTGCTGCGTGACGGAAAAGAATTTGTGGTCACCGCGCTGCCGCTTTACCACATCTTCGCTTTAACCGTGAATGGCCTGCTCTTCCTGGAGCTTGGTGGTCAGAATCTGTTGATCACGAATCCCCGCGATATTCCCGGCTTCGTTAAAGAGCTGGGTAAAGTGCCGTTTACCGCGATTACCGGCGTAAACACGCTGTTTAATGCGCTGCTCAACGATGAGCAGTTTAATAAACTCGATTTTTCAACGCTGCGTCTCTCTGCGGGTGGCGGAATGGCGGTACAGAAAGTGGTAGCTGAGCGCTGGGAAAAGCTTACCGGACACTATCTGCTGGAAGGCTACGGCCTGACCGAATGTTCGCCGCTGGTATCAGTCAATCCGTATGACATCAGTTGCCACACGGGCAGTATTGGCCTGCCGGTTCCTTCGACCGACGTACGCATTCTGGATGATGCCGGAAACGAAGTGCCGCCGGGGGAGCCGGGCGAACTCTGTATCAGCGGTCCGCAGGTGATGCTGGGCTACTGGCAGCATCCGGAAGCAACAGCGGAGGTGCTGAAAAATGGCTGGCTCCATAGCGGTGATATTGTTACCTTTGACCAGGAAGGGTTCATTCGCATCGTTGACCGCAAAAAAGATATGATTCTGGTCTCCGGTTTTAATGTTTACCCGAATGAGATCGAAGATGTGCTGATGCAGCACCCGAAAGTGCGTGAAGCCGCGGCTATTGGCGTGCCCAGCGACCTGTCAGGCGAAGCGGTAAAAGTCTGCATCGTGAAAAAAGAGGCGTCGCTGACCAAAGAAGAGGTGCTCGATCACTGTCGCCGCCAGCTGACCGGTTATAAGGTGCCAAAAATCATTGAGTTTCGTGATGAGCTACCGAAAACCAATGTGGGCAAGATCCTGCGACGTGAGCTGCGCGACGAGGCGAAGCCCGGCGCGAACTGAATCTGTATAAGAATTGAGGTTGATCGCCGGCATGTCCGGCGTTTTTATTGCCAACTTAAAACCACGTCCTATGGACGTGGTTATCGCCTCGGTTCTGGCTCTGCCTGTAAAGACCTGCCCATGTCAAACTCCTCATCTGTTGTCCCCACAACTAATAAGGAAATTCAACATGAGCAGGTTTCAAAAAGCTTCCCACGTGCTGTGGCATTGTCAATAGCATATAGTCTGGACGCCAAAGTGTCGCTTCAGGATATTAAAAGGAAATGTTGGTAAAGAGGTTTATCGGCAAATCTGGATTTTAAGCGAACAGCTTAAAATCCAGATAGTTGAGTTAAATGTGCAGT
>NZ_VWUO01000018.1:0-82063 GCF_008631595.1 Pantoea sp. F_5 | reverse complement strand
AACCCGGCCGGAAGATGTTGCTCAGGCAGGGAGGATGGTGGCAGAGTCAGTAGAAATCTATAACAGTCAGCGGCCACATCTGTCGCTGAAATACAAAACGCCTGATGCAGTGCATCAGGCGTTTTAATGGCATAACGTGTCAACCTATGCCAGGACTAGTCACTTTATTCGCTGCGCTGGCGCATTACCCCTTCCTGAACGGTTGAGGCCACCAGCACACCCTGCTGATTGTAGAACTCGCCACGGACAAAACCGCGTGCCCCAGAAGCTGAGGTACTGACCACGCTGTAGAGCAGCCATTCAGTGAAGTCGAACGGGCGATGGAACCACATAGAGTGGTCGATCGTGGCGACCTGCATATCCGGCTCTAAAAAGCCTTTACCGTGCGGCTGCAGCGCGACCGGCAGGAAGTTGAGGTCAGACGCATAGCCGAGCAGGTACTGATGGATACGCAGGTCATCGGGCAGGGGGCCGGTGGCACGGATCCAGACCTGACGCTCCGGTTTATCCACATGTCCACGAAGCGGGTTATGGATCTGCACCGGGCGAATCTCCAGCGGACGTTCAGCAATGAATTTTTCACGTAACTTTTCTGGCAGCAGATGCGCCATTTTTTGCGCCATCGCCTGTTCGGTTAACAGGTTCTCCGGTCCCGCCACCTGCGGCATCGGGTTCTGATGCTCAAATCCGCTTTCCGGTGACTGAAAAGAGGCCGTCATATAAAAAATCGGCTGACCATTCTGAATGGCGCTGACCCTGCGTGCGCTGAAACTTTTGCCATCACGCAGCGTTTCAACATCATAGATAATCGCTTTCTGGCTATCGCCGGGCCGCAAAAAATAGCTGTGAAATGAATGAATAATGCGATCTTCCGCGACGGTTTGCTTTGCGGCATAGAGTGCCTGACCTACCACCTGACCGCCAAACACCTGGCGCAGCCCCAGATCTTCGCTCTGGCCGCGATATAAACCCTCTTCCAGTTTTTCCAGATTCAATAAATTCAGCAGATTTTGCAGTGCCTGACTCATGGCGCATTCCTCAATATAGTGACCCGCTCAGTGTGAAAGATCGGACCAGTTGACGTCAATCAGACTTTCCGCTTTGCCTGTGCCAGGCAAAATTTCATTTTTGTGCCAGTATTAAGCACATACGGCGAGTGAAGCGCTGTAAGCAGGATTCGCTGCCGACAATCATTTTGATCAAATGGAGACGACATCAATGAAACTCAGGCATGTGTTCAGTGGGGTAGTTATTGCGGTTGCTGTTGCGGGATGTGCCGACAAGAGTAAACCAGTGCCAACACCAACGCTGGGTTCTGCAGTTGCAGGACAGACGGCCGCAATTGCGCAGCCAAACGTAAGTGGCTCGGTCTTTATCCGCCAGCGCATTGCGCTGCCACCGGATGCGGTATTAACCGTTACGCTTTCCGATGCCTCTGTATCCGACGCCCCATCAAAAGTGCTGTCGCAGCGCGTGGTGCATACTGAAGGCAAACAGGCACCGTTCCAGTTTGTATTACCGTTTAACCCGGCCGACATTCAGCCCAACGCGCGCATTCTGTTAAGCGCAGCCATCTCCATCGACGGCAAGCTGGCCTTTGTTACTGAAGGCGTGAAGCCGGTTATCAACCAGGGCGGCACCAAAGCTGAACTGCTGCTGGTACCGGTACCGTCAGTAGCGATGCCAACCCAGCCGGGCGCAGCGACGACGGTTCCGTCGACTTCACCCACTCAGGTGACGCCATCTGCTGCGGTTCCTGCCCCAACCCGTATTTAATTTATCGGGGCGACGTTGTCGCCCCTTCATCCTGCCTGAAATTGCCAGCGACAGGTCGCAAGATCGAGTTGCCCGTCATCACTGACCTCTATACCTTCCGCTTCCAGTGCATCCCGCTGCCGCATCAGACGGTCGCCCTGTAGTGAAATGTTGCCGTGACGATTGACAACGCGGTGCCAGGGGAGGGTAGTGCCTTCGGGTAACCGGCTCAGCACGCCGCCCACCTGACGTGCCGCGCGCGGGGAACCCGCCAGTCGCGCCACGTCGCCATAGGTCGCGACGTGCCCATAGGGAATGGCGGCAACAATTTGCCAGATGCGTTGCTGGAAAGAGTCAGGCTGATCCATGTGCTTATTTCGTCTGCTTTTTTCATCAGGAATAGGGTTTAACTTTAGCATGGAGAGGGTGAGGAGACAGTATCAGCACGGCGGTTGTTCAAGAAAACAACGGTTGTCCCGACTACGCTTGCAATTGCCACCTCCTTCCCAGATAATGCCCCCGCTCTCGTAAAGAGGGCTTGTCAATGGGGGCCCTGTTGGTTCTCCCGCAATGCTAGCTTGTGAACTCGGTCAGATCCGGAAGGAAGCAGCCGCAGCAGGTGACGCGTGTGCCGGGATGTAGCTGGCAGGGCCCCCACCATTTTCTCCTTCCCACTATCTCTTCTCCATAAACTGCAGACAGGCAAAACCCGCCCGGGCCGATCCTTTGCCGGCAGGCAGGAATATCTGGTACTAAGAAGAGATTAACCGTAGCAGCAAGTCAGATTAACGGACAAATTTCCATACTGAACCTGGGACTTTATCGTAGAGCTTGTTCATCGTCAGTTCAGCCAGACGATGGTCAGCTGCAGAGTAAAATACCGCTAATTCATCCTCGGGTAATTCATACTTATTTTTTTCAATGACCCTTTCCAGGGTATCCAGAGAGCGGCAACGCCGCAGTCGCATCAAATAATCAGTTTTAGTCAGGGTTTTGTTCATAAATAAACCGTTCTCATGTCTGTACTATAATGAATGGCTTGGTTGCTGCAGAAAAGCGCACTCTTCAGTGAACAGATTAAATAAGCGTTTTGCTGAACGTTGCCACCGTTGAAGATCCGGACTATTGATACCATAGTTGCTGAATAGCATAAAAGTATCATCAAGATATTCATCGATTTGCGAAATCAGCGCTTCATCTTCAACGTGCTTAATTTTGTAATTCATGGTGAAAGAGGCAATGTGTTCGATCAAATCGTTAAGCTGCAGATTGCTTTCAGAAGTGGGGTCATTCACCCAGCCGTGATGGCTGTCGGTTAATGTTGCCATGCTGTCGTCAAACAGGCTCTCACACAGATATTTAAGCTGGGCAATATCATGCCGTTTCGGTGAGTATTCGTCCATCTTTTTCCCCTCCATAGCTAGCACAGTTGCCGCAGGGCGGCGATATTGGATAACGCGGCCAGGAAGCGATTATTCGGGCAGTTATTAAACGGGATACCTTAAAGATAGTGTAAAACCATTAGTTCTGCTCACCTCCATTACTAAATATTACAATTCATCGCCAGGGGAGGGCTGCTGATTGTCGATCACATCAAACTCAAGTGCTCCGGGCTTAATGTGAAAGTTTACCTGCTCAGACTGCGTTACGGTTTCATTTAGATCCAGACAGGGACTAAATAAATTCCAGTCAAAATCGTAAAGTAATTTAAAACTATTCATATCCAGGTATTCAACCGAAACCATTTTTAAACTGCCCGGAACTAACTGTGCGTTCTGTGAGTACCAGCGTAAATCTCCCACCAGCAAATCTGTTATTTTGAGAATATTCCGCTGAACAATCTCTGCTATTTTTGCGCAGTCTGATTCGCCCTGGGCAATATCACATTCAATACGTGACAGCATATCCGATCCACTAATAACCGTTGATAAACCTATCATTGGTTTTCTGCAACTGCTTTGCAAGCCAGCAGAGCACAAAACTGTCAGAATCTGCGCGTCAGCAGGCGACTGTACCTGCAAGCATCCTGCCGTAAGTCCCGTTGCTGTTTATCTTTTGATACACAATCCAGCGTTTCCCTGACGGGAATATCCGGTATCTTGTTTGTTATGTTATAACATATTGGTGAAGCGATGCGTCAGAGTGGATTACTTATGTCATTGGGGGGGCGGCTAAGTGTAGCCGTGCTATTCATCGCGCTGCTTGCCGTAGCTATAAAATGGGGGATCAGCGCATGATCCGGTTCAATACGCTTCGTGCTGGCTATCAGGGACAGAGCGTGACCCCGCCGGTTACCGGGCAGCTTGCAGCTGGCTCAATGACAGCCTTAGTCGGTGCTAACGGCAGTGGCAAATCAACCCTGCTGAAAACCATTGCGGGTTTGTTGCCACCGATAACCGGACATTGTGAATTGCAGATTCCGCGTCGGGAAATCGGCTGGATGCCGCAGCGTACAGAACTTGAAACCCGTTTTCCCCTGACCGTATTTGAACTGGTCTCAATAGGCTGCTGGCCTCGCTGCGGCTGGTTTGGCGGTGTTAACCGGATATTACGCCGGGAAATCTGGCAGGCGCTGGAGGCCGTTCAGATGGGGGATTATGCAGATGCGCAGCCCGCGACTTTATCAGGCGGACAACTTCAGCGCGTATTGTTTGCACGGCTGATGTTGCAGCGCAGCCAGCTCTGGCTGCTGGATGAGCCTTTCAACGGCATTGACAGCAAGACCGTGACATTACTGATGTCGATCCTTGAGCAACAACAGCAGGCCGGCACAACCCTGCTGGTGGTGCTGCACGATCGTCCGCTGGTGGCGCGCTACTTCAGTAACGTGATGTCGATGGATGACAGTGAGGTCAGCTGCATCAGCCAGCCTGCTATCCCTTTGCGGAGTTGTGCGCCGTGACCCTGATGCAGCCTTTTATTGAGTTTGGTTTTATGCGTCGCGCGCTGGTGGCCTGCTTTGCACTGGCGGTCAGCGCTACGCCACTCGGCGTATTCCTTTCGCTGCGCCGGATGAGCCTGATTGGTGATGCCTTATCACATGCAGTGCTGCCCGGTGCCGCTATTGGCTATCTGATTTCCGGCCTGTCACTGGTTGCGATGGGGATCGGTGGCCTGATCGCCGGTTTAGCCGTGGCGCTGCTTTCTGGTGCGGTCAGTCGCTATACGCCCCTGAAAGAGGATGCCAGTTTTGCCGGGTTCTATCTTGGCTCCCTGGCGCTGGGCGTCACGCTGGTTTCACTGCGCGGCTCAAGCGTGGATCTGCTGCACGTTCTGTTTGGCTCGCTGCTGGCGGTGGATAACGCCGCGCTGCTGCTGGTCGGCGGCATCGCTGCCTTCACGCTGATTCTGCTGGCGATCATCTATCGACCGCTGGTCATCGACGCATTTGACGGTGACTTTCTGCGGGCGCAGGGGAAATGGAGCGCGCCACTGGTGCATGGTCTGTTTTTAATGCTGGTGGTGCTGAATCTGGTCGCGGGCTTTCAGGTGCTGGGCACGCTGATGTCGGTAGGACTGATGATGCTGCCTGCCGCCAGCGCCCGTTTCTGGAGCCGTCATCTTGCCGTAATGCTGGTGGTTGCCATTTTCATGGCAATGATCTCAGCGCTGGCGGGACTGATGCTCTCCTGGCACTTTTCATTACCGGCTGGCCCCGCTGTGGTGCTGAGCGCCGCCATGCTGTTTTTTCTCTCCATTCTTGCAGGGCCGTGCGGCGGGATTTTGCGCCGCCATTAATCTTAAGGGGTATCTATGAAGAAATTACCGGTTAGCCTGGCGCTCGCGGCGCTGTTTGCCACGCCTTTTGCGATGGCAAAAACGGTGGATGTGGTGGCCAGCTTTACCGTGCTGGCAGACATCGTTAAGCAGGTCGGCGGCGACCATGTCAACGTGAAAAGCCTGGTGGGGCCGAATGGCGATCCTCATACGTTTGAACCCACGCCACAGGACAGTCAGGCACTGGCGAAGGCCGATCTGGTTTTTGTCAGTGGACTGGGACTGGAAGGGTGGATGGATCGGCTGGTCAGCGCCTCCGGATATCGCGGCCAGCCCGTTGTGGCCTCGGCGGGCGTCACCACCCGCAGCATGGAGGAGGAGGGCAAAACCGTTACCGATCCTCACGCCTGGAACAGCATGCAGAACGGCGTTATCTATGCCACTAACGTAATGAATGCGCTGGTCAAAGCCGATCCTGAAGATGCCGCGGCCATTCGTCAGCGTGGTCAGAATTACATTCAACAACTGGAGGCGCTGGATAGCTGGGCAAAAACAGCCTTTGATGCTGTGCCTGTCGACAAGCGGAAAGTGCTGACCAGCCATGATGCGTTTGGTTACTTTGGACAGCGCTATGGCGTGACGTTTCTTGCGCCGGTAGGGTTCTCTACTGAAGCGGAAGCGAGTGCCAGTGACGTGGGTAGCTTAATCAACCAATTAAAGCAGCAGCATATCAATCGCTATTTCATCGAGAACCAGACTGACCCGCGCCTGGTAAAACAGATTGCCAGCGCCACCGGAGCCGAGCCGGGTGGGGAACTCTATCCGGAAGCGTTATCCACGGCCTCTGGTCCGGCAGCCACTTATCAGGCGGCCTTTAGACATAACGTGAATACCATGCTGAAGAGCATGCGCTAAGCATAAAAAAGGCCGGGCAAGCCCGGCCAGTCATCACGACACACACTAGCGTTTTTTCTTTCTTCCCTGTACGGCTTTAAAGCGTGGATTTGTTTTACAGATCACGTAAATCCGTCCCTTGCGGCGCACTACTCTGCAATCCCGATGACGATTTTTTGCTGAGCGCAGCGAACTCAAAACCTGCATGAATCTTTTCCTTATTTACGGCCCAGAAAGCGCCCAAAACGCTGATTAAAGCGCGCGGTGCTGCCCTCTTTGGCGAAATCTTTCTGTTTGCCGGTATAGAAAACGTGTGAGGCCGACGACACATCCAGCGTGACGTAGGGCAGCGTTTCACCTTCAAACTCTACGGTGCGATCGGTTTTGATGGTCGAACCGATTTTGAAATAAACGTCAGCTGATGTGTCATGGAAGACCACGTGACGATAGTGAGGATGGATATTTGCTTTCATAATGCCTGCCTATGTAATGTTATAATATAACATTATTATGCGCCGCACTGACCAGGATTGCAACGGGCAGTAAGTCAGTAAAAATGAAGAGTGAATAAATGAGAAGGACAGAATCGCAGGCATAAAAAAAGGCCGCGCAAGCGGCCTCAGATAATTTATAGCTTAGTGAGTCTGGTCAGCCTCAACCGGATGACTTTTGGATGATTCGTCTTTTTTCTTGCCAAAGCGGCGGCGCACCACCACAAAGAACACAGGAACGAAGAAGATCGCCAGTATAGTCGCGGTGACCATGCCCCCGATAACGCCAGTACCTACGGCGTTTTGCGAACCGGAACCGGCACCGGTACTGATCGCCAGTGGCAGTACCCCGAGAATAAACGCCAGCGACGTCATCAGGATAGGACGCAGACGCATACGACAAGCTTCCAGCGCTGCTTCAAACAGCCCTTTACCCTCTTTATCCATCAAATCCTTGGCAAATTCGACGATAAGGATGGCGTTCTTGGTCGAGAGGCCGATGGTTGTCAGTAACCCCACCACGAAGTAGACGTCATTACTCAGGCCACGCAGCGTGGTAAAGATCAGCGCACCGATGACCCCGAGTGGAACAACCAGCATGACCGAGAAGGGAATCGACCAGCTCTCGTACAGTGCAGCAAGACACAGGAAGACGACAATCAGCGAGATGGCATAGAGCGCAGGTGCCTGGTTGCCTGACAGACGTTCCTGATAGGACATGCCAGTCCAGTCATAGCCGATGCCCGCAGGCAGCTTCGCCGCCAGCTCTTCCATCAGGTCCATTGCTGCACCGGAGCTTTTGCCTGGTGCGGCCTGTCCCAGAATTTCCATCGCAGGCAGACCGTTGTAACGTTCAAGACGCGGTGAACCATATTGCCACTTCGCTGACGAGAAGGCCGAGAAGGGCACCATAGTTCCACTGCTGTTACGCACATACCATTTACCAATGTCGTCCGGCAGCATACGGGAGTCCGCATTACCCATGACGTAAACTTTCTTCACACGACCACGGTCGATAAAGTCGTTTACGTAGGAGCCGCCCCAGGAGGCTGCCAGCGTGGTATTGATATCACTCAGTGATACGCCCAGCGCCTGCGCTTTTTCCTGGTCGATAGTCAGTTTGTACTGCGGGGTGTCTTCCATCCCGTTAGGGCGAACACCCACCAGCGTATCAGGATGCTGCGCAATCATACCGAACAGCTGATTACGTGCTTCCGTCAGCTTATCGTGGCCGAGGTTGTTCTGATCGATCAGCTCAAAGTCAAAGCCGGTCGCGTTACCCAGCTCGATAATTGCTGGCAGGTTGAAGGGAATAACCATCGCATCTTTGATCGCGCCCAGCGCCTGCATGGCACGGCCAGCAATCGCCGGAACTTTCATATCGCTACCGGCACGCTCATCCCATGGCTTAAGGCTGACAAAGGCGATACCGGTGTTCTGTCCACGACCGGCAAAGCCGAAGCCGTTAACGGTGAACACCGATTTAACCGTATCTTTCTCCTGCGTCAGGAAGTAATCCGTCACCTGATCCAGCACTTTCTGGGTACGTTCCTGAGTAGCACCCGCTGGCAGCTGTGCCTGAGCGAGCAGCAGACCCTGATCCTCTTCCGGTAAGAATGAAGAGGGCAGTCGCATAAACAGAAATGCCATTCCGACCACGATCAGCAGGTAGATCACCATATAGCGACCCGTACTGCGGATCATGTGACCGACGCTGTCGACATAGTGGTGGGTGCTTTTGTCGAACATGCGGTTGAACCAGCCGAAGAAACCGGTGGTTTTGCCGTGCTCGCCTTTTTTGACCGGCTTCAGCATAGTGGCACAGAGTGCCGGCGTCAGAATAAAGGCGACCAGCACCGACAGCGCCATCGCTGAAACGATAGTGATTGAGAACTGACGATAAATAACGCCAGTCGAACCACCAAAGAACGCCATCGGAATAAATACGGCAGCAAGCACCAGCGCGATACCGACCAGCGCGCCCTGAATCTGCTCCATGGAACGCTTGGTGGCTTCTTTTGGCGGCAATCCTTCTTCCGCCATGACGCGCTCGACGTTCTCGACTACCACGATGGCATCATCCACCAGCAAGCCGATGGCCAGCACCATCCCGAACATCGTCAGGGTATTTATCGAATAACCAAACGCGCTGATAACGGCAAACGTACCCAGCAATACCACGGGCACGGCGATGGTAGGAATCAGCGTGGCGCGGAAGTTTTGCAGGAACAGGTACATGACCAGGAACACCAGCACAATGGCTTCGATCAGCGTTTTCACTACTTCGAAAATCGAGATCTTAACGAACGGTGTGGTGTCATACGGATAGACCACTTTTAACCCGGCCGGGAACGTTGGCTGCAATTTGGCCAGTTCGGCTTTTACTGCATTAGCGGTATCCAGCGCATTCGCACCGGTGGCCAGCTTGATACCAATACCGGATGCAGGCTTGCCGTTATAACGGGCAATAATTTCGTAGTTTTCTGCGCCGAGCTCAATTCTGGCCACATCACGCAGACGAACCTGAGAACCATCCTCGTTCACTTTGAGCAGAATTTTACCGAACTCATCCGTTGAGGTCAGACGGGTTTGGGCAATGATTGAGGCGTTAAGCTGCTGGCCCGGAACCGGAGGCGTACCACCCAACTGACCGGCAGCGACCTGGGTGTTCTGAGTATTCAGCGCGCTGATCACATCGACCGGTGTCAGGTTGTAGTTGTTCAGCTTGTGCGGATCCATCCAGATACGCATCGCGTACTGCGCACCGAATACCTGGGTATCACCCACGCCTTTGGTACGGCTGATAGGATCTTTGATGGACGATGAAATGAAATCAGAAATATCATTCTGCGTCATATTGTCATCGTCGCTGATGAAGCCCGCAACCATCAGGAAGCTGCTGGAGGATTTTTTAACCTGAATCCCCTGTTGCTGCACTTCCTGCGGCAGCAGCGGCGTCGCCAGCTGCAGTTTGTTCTGCACCTGAACCTGCGCGATGTCCGCATCTGTTCCTGACTCAAAGGAAATAGTCAGGGTCAGCGTACCGGATGAGTCGCTGCTCGAGGACATATACATCAGTCCATCGATACCGTTCATGTTCTGCTCAATGACCTGCGTCACCGAGTCCTGCAGCGTTTTTGCATCCGCACCAGGGTAGGTCGCCTGAATCTCAATCGCCGGCGGCGCAACATTGGGATATTGCTCGATCGGAAGTTTGAGAATCGATAGCGCACCGACCAGCATGATGATGATGGCGAGCACCCACGCAAAGATGGGGCGATCGATAAAGAACTTAGCCATGAATCAACGGCTCCTGTTATGACGATGACTTGTCAGACTGCGGCTTTGAATCGGGTGCCGCTTTCGCATCGTCTGAGACTTCTTGTGGAGTAACCTGTGCGCCCGGCTTGGCACGCTGCAGACCAGTGCTGATCACACGTTCGCCTGCTTTAACGCCGTCGGTCACTAACCACTTGTCACCGATCGCCTGAGAGGTGGTGACCTGACGTGATTCGACTTTGTTATCTGCACCCACGACCATTACGGTTGCCTGACCCGTTGGCGTGCGGGTGACTGCCTGTTGCGGCACCAGCAATGCATTCGGGTTGATCCCCTCATCCAGACGCGCACGAACAAACATGCCCGGTAACAGCGTGTGGTTCGGGTTCGGAACAATGGCGCGCAGGGTGATGGAGCCGGTGGTTTCATCAACGGTCACGTCAGAGAACTCCAGCGTACCGGTCTGTGCATAGCTGCTGCCATTCTGCATCAGCAGCGTCACTTTGGCTTTTCCATCGTTCTGCTTCAGCTGACCCGATTCCAGTTCTGAACGTAAGCGCATGAAATCTTCGCTCGACTGGGTCACGTCGACATACATGGGATCAAGCTGTTGCACAGTAGCCAGCGCAGTGGTTTGTGCGCTTTGGACCAGAGCACCTTCGGTAACAGAGGATTTACCGATGCGGCCACTGATAGGCGAGGTCACTTTGGTGTAGGCCAGGTTAATACGGGCCGTTTCAACATTGGCTTTTGCTACCTGCACGGCAGCATCGTTTTGCGCGGCAGTGGCAACGGCGGTGTCGTAATCCTGCTGACTGATATATTTAGTGCCGAGCAGCGGTTTATAGCGCTTGACGGTCAGCTGAGCGATGCGAGCATTCGCCTGCGCCTGGGTTAAATCCCCTTTCGCGCTGTCGTAAGCGGCCTGATAGGTCGCGGGGTCGATCTGATAAAGAGACTGACCTGCTTTGACATCACTGCCTTCAACGAAATTACGCTTCAGAATGATACCGGAAACCTGCGGACGGACTTCAGCCACACGATAGGCTGAGGTACGGCCTGGTAGTTCAGTCGAAATTTTCAGGGGTTCAGTTTTCAGGGTCACGACACCCACAGCTGGCGGTTGCTGGGCGGCTTGTTCGGATTTATTGTTGTCACATCCTGTTAACAAAAAGCTGCCTGATAGCATCAGGACGGCCGCCAGAGGCGATAATCCTCTGATTTTATTCATAAATAAACCTCTAGTGTCCGATATCAATTGGTCAATGGATCACAAACTGAAAAACCCATTGCTGTGTCAAGTCGCAGGTCGTGCTATGGTACATACATTCACAAATGTATGTAAACTTACCTGTTTGTAAAAAAAGCCCCCTATGGCACGAAAAACCAAAGCGCAAGCACTTGAAACGCGGCATCAAATTCTTGATGCCGCCCTTGTTCTGTTTTCGCAACAGGGCGTCTCAGCCACGTCTCTGGCCGATATTGCCACCGCTGCCAGTGTCACGCGCGGGGCAATCTACTGGCACTTCAAAAACAAAGCCGATCTCTTACATGAAATATGGCTTCGTTGTGATGCCGGTCTGGACGATGTGGAACTTGAGTATCAGACAAAATACCCTGGCGATCCACTCTCAGTGTTGCGCGCAATGCTGGTCTATATCTTTGAAGCGACAGCAAAGGATCCTCAGCGCCGCGCCTTAATGGAGATCATTTTCCATAAATGCGAATTTGTTGGCGAAATGGCGGCGATGAAGAGTATGCAGCAGAGCCTGTTGCTGGAGTGCTACGACAAAATCGAAGATGTCCTGCGTCAGTGCATTGAAGCCGGACAACTTCCAGGCAGTCTCAGTACGCGTCAGGCCGCACTTATCCTGCGTGGTTACGTTAATGGCATGATGGAAAGCTGGCTGTTTGCGCCCGAAAGTTTTGACTTAGCCGCTGACGCGCCAACGCTGGTCAATGCCTTTATTGATATGTTGCGTCTTAGTCCGACGCTGACTGCTCAGCGCTAAGCAGGTTGCCCATCGCGCTTGTTCTCGAAATCGCGCTGCACCATGGCCAGAGCTGAGAGCACCGTTTCAACGGGCAGTTGATGCTCTTCCAGAAGCTGAATCAGATCCACTGCCAGTTTGACGTCGTCAGGGGCGTTTTCCAGTGACATCTTTTCTCCTAAATACGTAAGCGGGCGGCGACCAGCAGCATCAACACTGTGCCGAGAATGGCCATACCCAGCGCGCCAGCATGCAACGTTGCCAGCGAGCCCAGTTCAAAATAGGTGGCGATATAGCCGCCAATCAGTGCGCCGATTATCGACAGCGTCAGGGTCGCCATCAGGCCGCCGGGTCGTCCCGGCATCAGCAGACGCTTCAGCAATCCCAGTAGCAGCCCGCATAGCAGCCAGCTCAGTAAGCCCATTTTTCGTCTCCGCGCTGAATTACACCCAGTATAGAAGCGCTTTTGTCACGCTGCGCTTTATTCGGCGTTTTCACTGCCGCGCAATGACGAGGCCCACTCAACTGAGCGAATCGCCTGTCGACAGCGTGCCAGTCGTCCCTCTAACGTTTCCAGATCCTGCTTAAGCTGATGCTGCACCGCCAGGGTTTCAGCGAGCGCCAGCCGCTGCTCACGCTGGTCGATCATCGCCAGTAAACGCCGTTCAAATTCACGGTACTCCTGATATCTGGTCGCGCGTGGGTTCTTTACTGGATGTTCGCGTCGGGTACGCAACTGTTGGGTGCTCGCCTCGCGTTGCAGGGCGGCAATCTGATCGACCAGGCGTTCAGCCAGCCAGGCACTGCGGGCCAGGTCATGGCTACTGTCGCACAACCGGGCGAAGTTCTGCTCCACCTCCTGCAGATAATCCGCCAGTCGCGTGCCTTTGGTCTGAAATAGCTGCGTATCAAAACGTGGCAGACGGCAAACGCCATCGGGATGGCGTGCAATCTCCTGACGCAGGGCGACAAGGAGCTGGTGCAGCCGCTGTTGTACAGCGATCGCACTCATCGTCTGGCCCTGAGTTGTGCTAACGTACGCGGATGAGGAAAGAGCTGGGCGAGATTCATGCAACGCATTCTGTTAATAACCCTCGGCTGGCTGGCCATTGTGCTGGGGACGCTGGGCATTGTATTACCTTTATTACCCACCACGCCATTCATGCTGCTGGCGGCCTGGTGTTTTGCCCGTTCATCGCCGCGTTTCCATCACTGGCTGCTGTGGAAATCGCCGTTTGGCCGCTATCTGCGTCACTGGCAACAGCATCGCGCCATGCCGCCGGGTGCTAAAGTGCGCGCTATCTGCCTGATTGTCGCCACCTTTAGTCTCTCACTTTTTCTGGTGCATCAGCTCTGGGTTCGCATCATGCTGTTGATCATGCTGGCGGCGCTGCTGCTGTTTATGTGGCGTATTCCGGTGGTGGCAGAAACAGCGGACGCACCGCCGCCGCCGCGATAAAGTTGCATTTAGCCGGTCATTTGCTTAGATTTGGGCGTCTTCGTGCGTGGCTTCCCTTTGTGAATTGACTTCCGCTGAGCCTTTTACCAGGTATTAGCGCTTTTGAAGCTGCGCGAAACAGAATTTTTTACCAGGCGTATCATTATGACCGACACTGCGCAGCAGCTTGAATTCATTAAAAACAGCATTAAAAGTATCCCCGATTATCCTAAGCCAGGCATCCTGTTCCGCGATGTCACCAGCCTGCTGGAAGATCCGAAAGCCTACGCCGCGTCGATTGCGCTGCTGGTTGAGCGTTACCGTAATAAAGGCATCACCAAAGTCGTGGGCACGGAAGCGCGCGGTTTTCTGTTTGGTGCACCCGTGGCATTAGGTCTGGGTGTCGGTTTTGTTCCGGTTCGTAAGCCTGGCAAACTGCCGCGTGAGGTTTACAGTGAATCCTATGAGCTGGAATACGGCACCGATAAGCTGGAATTGCACAAAGATGCCATCCAGCCAGGCGATCTGGTGCTGGTGGTTGACGATCTGCTGGCGACCGGCGGGACCATTGAAGCGACTGTTAAACTGATTCGCCGTGCTGGCGGTGAAGTGAAAGACGCAGCCTTCATTATTAACCTGTTCGATCTGACCGGAGAATCACGTCTCAATACCCTGGGTGTTGAGAGCTACAGCCTGGTTAAATTCCCCGGCCACTAAGCCACGCTTTTGGCCTTGCCACCCGGCGAGGCCGTCACGCCTCTGGCGTCAAGATAACGAGTGCCAGCCAAAAGCGTAGCTGATAGACTACTGCAATCTTATACAGGGGTTGCAGAGCGTCTGCGCTCATCTTTCCATCCAACTTCGTCGAACTCCACATGAGCTATCAGGTACTTGCGCGAAAATGGCGTCCCCAGGCTTTTGCTGATGTTGTCGGTCAGGAACATGTTCTGACGGCGCTGGCGAATGGATTGTCTCTGGGACGCATCCATCATGCTTATCTCTTCTCCGGCACCCGCGGCGTAGGGAAAACCACCATTGCGCGTCTGCTGGCCAAAGGCCTTAACTGCGAAACCGGCATCACTGCCACACCCTGTGGTCAGTGCGATAATTGCCGTGAAATTGAGCAGGGCCGTTTTGTCGATCTGATTGAGATTGACGCCGCATCACGTACCAAAGTTGAAGACACCCGCGATCTGCTCGACAACGTGCAGTACGCGCCGGCGCGTGGCCGTTTCAAAGTCTATCTGATCGATGAAGTACACATGCTGTCGCGTCACAGCTTTAATGCGCTGTTAAAGACGCTGGAAGAGCCACCTTCACACGTTAAATTCCTGCTGGCGACCACCGATCCGCAGAAACTGCCAGTGACCATTCTCTCGCGCTGCCTGCAGTTCCACCTCAAAGCGCTGGATGTTGATCAAATCCGTCAGCAGCTTGAACATGTGCTGAAGCAGGAACAGATTGAGAGCGAAACCCGGGCGCTGCAGCTGCTGGCGCGCGCCGCCGATGGCAGTATGCGCGATGCGCTGAGCCTTACCGATCAGGCGATTGCCATGGGGCAGGGCACAGTGACCAGCAGCACGGTCAGCGTCATGCTCGGCACGCTGGATGATGAGCAGCCGCTGGGGCTGCTGGAGGCGCTGGTTGACGGTGACGGTCGGCAGGTGATGACCCTGCTGAGCCAGGCCGCCTCACGCGGGGTAGAATGGGAGACGTTGCTGGTGGAGATGCTGCGCCTGCTGCACCAGATTGCGATGGTGCAACTGCTGCCGGCCTCGCTCAACGACGACGACGAAAGCAATGCGATCCGGCTGCGTGAACTGGCCCGCGTGGTGCCGCCCGCCGATCTGCAGCTCTATTATCAGACCCTGCTGATGGGCCGCAAGGATCTGCCGATTGCGCCCGATCGCCGCATGGGTGTTGAGATGACGCTGCTGCGCGCCCTGGCGTTTCATCCTAAAGCGGCGGTGGCAGAACCCATTGCGCGTCCCGCGTTAACGGAACAGATGGCACCGGTTGCTCCGGCGCAGACGTCACCGGCACCATCCGGTCCTGCGCCGGTAGCACGACACACGGCAGCACAGCCAGCTACATCGTCACCTGCTCAGTCAAGATCGCCCGTAGCGCAGCAGCCTCAGCAGCCGATACCTGCGCCGCAACAGCAGGTTGCCGCTCAGCCACAGATGGCCGCGCCCGACCCGGCTCCGCAGCCTGCGCCGCCATCGGATGCATCGCCTGACAGGGCACTCTCCAGCTCCACCAGCCAGCTCCTGCAGGCGCGCACGCAGTTGCTGCGTCAGGGAGCGAACAAACCAAAAAAGAGTGAGCCGGCGGCGCCAGGTGCGCGGCCGGCCAACTCCGCGCTGGAGCGGCTGGCCTCGGTTACCGAGCGCAGTCAGCAGCGTATCCGCGATCGTGAGCCGGCCGCTCCGGTAAAAGAGGAAGCATACCGCTGGAAAGCGGTTAATCAGCCGGTTGAAGTCGCGGAACCGGTGGCGACGCCTAAGGCCTTGCGTTCCGCACTGGAGCATGAGAAAACCCCTGAGCTGGCGGCGCGCCTGGCGGAAGAAGCGCAGCAGCGCGATCCCTGGGCCGCAGAGATTGCAACCCTGCCGCTGCCGAAGCTGGTGCAGCAGCTGGCGTTAAATGCCTGGAAAGAGACAACCGAAAATGGCGTCTGCCTGCATCTGCGCAGCAGCCAGCGTCACCTTAATTCACCGTCGGCGCAGCAGGTGTTAAGCGATGTGCTTAGCCAGAGTGCCGGGCAGAAAGTTGAACTCTCTGTCGTTGAAGACGATAATTCATCGGTGTTGACGCCACTGGAGTGGCGTCAGGCCATTTACGAAGAGAAACTGGCGCAGGCGCGTCAGTCGATCACCTGTGATACCCACATTCAGACGCTGCAGCGATTTTTTGATGCCGATCTGGATGAGGAGAGTATCCGACCTGTTTAGACACGCTGCTGCTATCGTAACGATAGCGTTGTAGCCTCAGCTGAGAGAGAAAACTATGTTTGGTGGTAAAGGCGGATTGGGCAACCTGATGAAACAGGCCCAGCAGATGCAGGACAAAATGGCCAAAGTTCAGGAAGAGATCGCCGCGCTTGAAGTGACCGGTGAGTCCGGTGCTGGCCTGGTAAAAGTCACCATTAACGGCGCGCACAACTGCCGTCGCGTGGAAATCGATCCCAGCCTGCTGGAAGATGACAAAGACATGCTGGAAGATCTGGTTGCCGCCGCGTTCAACGATGCCGCACGTCGCATTGATGAAACCCAGAAAGAGAAGATGGCGTCTGTCTCCTCAGGCATGCAGCTGCCACCTGGCTTTAAGATGCCGTTCTGATGCAAACCAGTCCACTGCTTGAATCATTGATGGAGTCGCTGCGCTGTCTGCCTGGCGTTGGGCCGAAGTCGGCACAGCGCATGGCTTTTCAGCTGCTGCAGCGCGATCGCAGCGGTGGCATGCGGCTGGCGCAGGCGCTGACCCGCGCGATGTCGGAGATCGGACACTGTGCCGACTGCCGGACATTTACCGAGCAGGAAATTTGCACCATCTGCGCCAATCCACGGCGTCAGCAGAATGGTCAAATCTGCGTGGTGGAAAGCCCGGCAGATATCCACGCCATTGAGCAAACCGGCCAGTTTGGCGGTCGCTACTTTGTGCTGATGGGGCATCTTTCGCCGCTCGACGGCATCGGTCCGGCGGATATCGGTCTGGACCGTCTGGAGCAGCGGCTGGAGAGTGAAACCCTGCAGGAAGTGATCCTCGCGACCAACCCGACGGTAGAAGGCGAGGCAACCGCCAACTACATCGCGGAGCTCTGTGGCCAGTATGGCGTTGACGCCAGCCGTATCGCGCATGGTGTGCCGGTTGGCGGAGAGCTTGAGATGGTGGATGGCACCACGCTGTCCCATTCACTGGCGGGCCGCCAGAAGTTTAAATTTTAATCACTTGCCGGTGTTGTGACAGACACCGGCTTGAAATTCCTCCTGTTATCCCCACATCAACCTCAACGTTTGTTCAACCTGTTTTGTTGAGGTAGCAATGACCATGAAAGGACAAGAGACCCGTGGCTTTCAGTCGGAAGTAAAACAACTTCTGCACCTGATGATCCATTCTCTCTATTCAAACAAAGAGATTTTCCTGCGTGAGCTGATCTCCAACGCCTCCGATGCGGCAGACAAACTGCGCTTCCGTGCGCTGTCAGACTCCAGCCTGTATGAAGGTGATGGCGAGCTGCGTGTTCGTCTCTCTGTTGATAAGGACAACCGTACCCTCACGCTCAGTGATAACGGCATCGGTATGCGTCGCGATGAGGTCATTGAGAACCTCGGGACTATCGCCAAATCAGGCACCAAATCTTTCCTGGAATCTCTCGGCTCCGATCAGGCGAAAGACAGCCAGCTGATCGGTCAGTTCGGTGTCGGTTTCTACTCTGCCTTTATCGTGGCGGACAAAGTCACGGTGCGTACCCGTGCTGCTGGCGCATCAGCCGATGAAGGCGTTTTCTGGGAATCCGCGGGCGAGGGCGAATATACCCTGGCTGAGATCGAGAAAGCCGATCGCGGTACTGAGATCACCCTGCATCTGCGCGAAGGCGAGGATGAGTTCCTGGACGCCTGGCGCGTGCGCAGCATCATCAGCAAGTATTCCGATCACATCGCGCTGCCGGTTGAGATCGAGAGCAAAGATGAAGAAGGTGAAGGAACGCACTGGGAGAAAATCAACAAAGCCCAGGCGCTGTGGACCCGCAACAAGTCTGAGATCAGCGACGACGAATACAACGAGTTCTACAAGCATATCGCCCATGACTACAGCGATCCTGTCGCCTGGAGCCACAATCGGGTGGAAGGTAAGCAGGAGTACACCAGCCTGCTCTACATTCCGGCGCGTGCGCCATTCGATATGTGGAATCGCGATCATAAGCATGGCCTGAAACTCTACGTGCAGCGCGTCTTTATCATGGATGACGCTGAGCAGTTTATGCCGAACTACCTGCGCTTTGTGCGTGGTCTGATTGACTCCAACGATCTGCCGCTGAACGTCTCCCGTGAGATTCTGCAGGACAGCCGCGTGACCCAGAGCCTGCGTGCTGCGCTGACGAAGCGTACCCTGCAGATGCTGGAAAGACTGGCGAAAGAGGATAACGAGAAATACCAGACCTTCTGGAATGAGTTTGGTCTGGTGCTGAAAGAAGGTCCGGCGGAAGATAACGCCAACCAGGAAACCATTGCAAAACTGCTGCGCTTCGCCACCACTCAGAGCGAAGGTTCAGCACAGACCATTTCGCTGGAAGACTACGTCAGCCGCATGGTGGAAGGTCAGGAGAAGATTTACTACATCACTGCTGATAGCTATGCCGCAGCGAAGAGCAGCCCGCATCTGGAGCTGTTCCGCAAGAAAGGCATTGAGGTGCTGCTGCTCTCCGATCGCATTGACGAATGGATGATGAGCTACCTCACTGAGTTCGACGGTAAAACCTTCCAGTCGGTCAGCAAAGCGGATGAGTCGCTGAGCAAGCTGGCGGATGAAGAGACCGAAGAGCAGAAAGAGGCGGAAAAAGCGCTGGAGCCGTTTGTTGAGCGTGTGAAAAATCTGCTGGGCGAACGCGTGAAAGAGGTGCGTCTGACCCATCGTCTGACCGACACGCCAGCGATCGTCACCACCGATGCCAACGAGATGACCACCCAGATGGCGAAGCTGTTCGCGGCGGCCGGACAGGACGTGCCGGAAGTGAAGTACCTGTTTGAAATCAACCCGGATCACCCGCTGGTGAAACGTGTTGCCGATACGCAGGATGAAACACGCTTTGGTGAGTGGATTGAACTGCTGCTGGATCAGGCGTTGCTGGCCGAGCGCGGCACGCTGGACGACCCTAACCAGTTTATCCGTCGCATGAACCAGCTGCTGACTGCATAAGGGTAACCGGCCGGTGGTTTTCACCGGCCTGTAGTGACAAATGCAGCGCTGGCTCAGGGCGCATACGCCCTACGCAAAGACGTAAAAAGCCGCCATCCCTGGCCCACGATGCGTTGCTGCAGGCGTATGCTCCCATCGCTTTGACTTTGAAGCTGTCTGTCTGATTCTGTTCAGCATCAATTTCGAGCAGATGTACCCCGTTAAAAGCATAAAGTTTTTCAGCAGTCTGAAGCCGGTGATGATCACCGGCTTTTTTTATGGCTGTGCGGCATCCCGCCATTTCTGCTCAGCGCAGGCGGTAAATCTGAAAATGCGACAGGCCAGCCAGCCGGGTCGGGTTCAGGTCCATAAAGAGGGTAAAGTCATCCTGAGTGATCCTCGCCCTTCCTTGTGATGAGCGGGTCATAATGGTATGTTCTTCCGCTTCTAAGATAGATCAATGCGATTCGCAAGGGGATTTACGCAATGCGTATTATTCTGCTCGGAGCTCCGGGCGCAGGTAAGGGGACTCAGGCCCAATTCATCATGGAGAAGTACGGCATTCCGCAAATCTCCACTGGCGACATGTTGCGTGCAGCAGTAAAAGCAGGCAGCGAGCTGGGTAACCAGGCGAAAGCCATCATGGATGCTGGCAAACTGGTGACCGATGAGCTGGTGATTGCGCTGGTTAAAGAGCGTATCACTCAGGAAGACTGCAAAAACGGTTTCCTGCTGGACGGTTTCCCGCGCACCATTCCTCAGGCAGATGCAATGAAAGAGGCCGGGATCAACGTTGATTACGTGCTGGAGTTCGCTGTACCGGACGAGCTGATTGTTGAACGTATCGTTGGCCGCCGCGTGCATACGCCTTCTGGCCGCGTCTATCACGTCACCTTTAATCCACCGAAAGTGGAAGGTAAAGATGATGTGACAGGCGAAGAGCTGACCACGCGTAAAGACGATCAGGAAGAGACCGTGCGTAAGCGCCTGGTGGAATACCATCAGATGACCGCGCCGCTGATTGCTTACTACAGCAAAGAAGCCGAAGCGGGCAACACCGCCTATCACAAAATCGACGGCACCCGTAAAGTGACCGAAGTGAGTGCCGAGCTGGCTAAGATCCTCGGCTAAGCTCAATGGGGCCGGTATCACTGGCCCCTTTTGCAGTAATTGCTTTTACCTCCCACTAATTCCGCTACAATTTCCCTGTTTTCACGCATCCCCGTTGTCATCAAGGAACTCAAATGAGGCAAGATAAGCCCGGCGTGTTATTGGTTAATTTAGGTACGCCAGACGCCCCAACCACACCTGCAGTTAAACGCTATCTGAAACAGTTTTTAAGCGATCCGCGCGTGGTCGATGCACCGCGCTGGCTCTGGTGGCCGGTTCTTAATACTGTCATTCTGCCGTTTCGCTCGCCGCGCGTGTCAAAGCTCTACGCATCGGTCTGGATGGAAGGCGGTTCACCGCTGCTGGTCTACAGCAAACGTCAGCGTGACGCTCTGGCAGCACGTGTCGATATGCCCGTCGAGCTGGGCATGAGCTACGGCAATCCCAGCCTGAAAAGCGCGGTGGATAAGCTGATGGCGCAGGGCGTCACCCGCCTGATTGTACTGCCACTCTATCCGCAATTCTCCTGCTCTACCGTGGCCGCGGTGTGGGATGGCCTGACCACCGTCTTCAGAGGGTATCGTTCGCTGCCCGATGTGCAGTTTATCCGTGACTACGCCGAACATCCGGCCTATATCGCTGCACTGAAAGCGACGGTAGAGCGCTCGTTTGAGCGGCACGGTCAGCCCGATCTGCTGGTATTGTCGTTCCACGGCATTCCGCAGCGCTTCGCCAACGAAGGTGATGACTATCCGCAGCGCTGTGCCGATACCACGGCGGCACTGGTCAACGCGCTGGGTCTGCGTGAAGATCAGTACATGATGACGTTCCAGTCGCGTTTCGGTCGTGAGCCCTGGCTGATGCCTTATACCGACAAAACGATGGAAGGCCTGCCTGCCAAAGGGATCAAACATGTTCAGGTTATGAGTCCGGGCTTCTCGTCTGACTGCCTGGAAACGCTGGAGGAGATCAGTGGTGAAAACTGCGAAATCTTTATGCATGCCGGCGGTGAGAAGTTTGAGTATATCCCTGCGCTGAACGCCGATGAGGCGCATATCGACATGATGGTGCAACTGGTCGACGCACGCCGTTAAAGCAGAGGCGGAGAGTGTGATATCATTCTCCGCCTGTTTTTCCAGACGGCATTCCCGATGAAATTTCCCGGCAAACGCAAATCCAAACACTACTTTCCCGTCAGCGCACGCGATCCCCTGTTACAGCCCGCTCAACACGATGTTGATGCAGGCAGTTGGGTGGTGGGTATCGACCAGACGCTGGTGGATATCGAAGCCAAAGTCGATGACGACTTTCTCGCCCGTTACGGTCTGAGTGCCGGGCACTCCCTGGTTATCGATAATGCTGTCGCGGAAGCGTTATACAACGAGCTGATGCGCGATGCGCTGATCACTCATCAGTTTGCCGGAGGCACCATCGGTAACACGCTGCACAACTTCTCAGTGCTGGCCGATGACCGCTCCGTGCTGCTGGGCGTGATGTGCAACAACATTCAGATTGGTGGCTATGCCTATCGCTACCTCTGCAATACCTCAAGCCGGGTCGATCTCAACTATCTGCAGGGCGTCAATGGCGCTATTGGCCGCTGCTTTACGCTGATTGGCGAACATGGCGAGCGAACTTTCGCGATCAGCCCCGGCCAGATGAATCAGCTGCATCCGGATAATGTGCCTGAAGAGGTGATTGCCGGGGCGTCTGCGCTGGTACTGACCTCCTATCTGGTGCGCTGTGCCGAAGGTGAGCCGATGCCGCAGGCAACGTTACAGGCGATAGAGTATGCCAAACGCCATAACGTGCCAGTGGTGCTGACGCTCGGCACCAAACATGTGATTGGCGACAATCCCGGGTTCTGGCGGGACTTCCTGCGCGAGCACGTCAGCATCGTGGCGATGAACGAGGAGGAAGCGCTGGCGCTGACCGGCGAAGCCGATCCGCTGCTTGCTTCCAATATGGCGCTGGACTGGGTCGATCTGGTGCTCTGTACCGCTGGCCCGATTGGATTATATATGGCGGGTTACACCGAAGATGAGTTCAAACGCAAAACCAACCATCCGCTACTGCCTGGCGCGATTGCGGAGTTCAACCAGTATGAGTTCAGCCGTGTGATGCGCCAGCAGGATTGCCAGCAGCCGCTGCGCGTCTTCTCGCACATCGCGCCTTATATGGGCGGACCTGAAAAGATCATGAACACCAACGGTGCCGGAGATGGTGCGCTGGCGGCGTTGCTGCATGACATCACCGCCAACAACTATCACAGCCTGAATGTGCCGAACTCCAGCAAACATGCGCGTCCTTATCTGACCTATTCGTCGCTGGCGCAGGTATGTAAGTATGCTAACCGCGTCAGCTATCAGGTGCTGAATCAGCATTCACCGCGTTTAACCCGCGGCCTGCCGGAGCGTGAAGACAGTCTGGAAGAGTCTTACTGGGATCGGTAACGCGGGTCGCCACAGGGCGTAAAAAAGGCCCTTCTGAACAGAAGGGCCTTAGATGACTGGCAACGTCTGACTCGTTTAGCGGTGAGATCGAGCCTGCTTAGAGAACACGGTCAGATCGGAAAGGCGCTTAAGCCGTCCCTGGCGCGGAACGCTTTCCTCCTCTGCCCCTGTTCTCTGCGCATTGAGTTTATTCGTTGCGGGAAAATTCATCCTGATTTGGATATATCAGTAGTCTGCGAGATCTTGCTGAACACGCATCAGCGCACGACGTCGCAGGGTTTTAAATCTTCGCCCTGCGTCATCTCATCCTGCAGGATTTGCAGCATACTGCTGGCAATCTCACGTTCACCCATCACGACGCGCGAAGCGCCACGCTCCATGATGTACTCCACCTCATCGTCATAGTGGGCACGGGCGATAATCTCGATATTCTGATGCTTTTCACGCGCCGCCGTCACTACTTCACCCGCTTCATAGCCATTCGGGATGGTCAGTAACAGCCAGCGGGCGCAGTCGAGTCGTGCCAGTTCCATGGTGTCCGCGCGGGCCGCATTCCCCAGCACCGCCTTGATGCCCTGTTCGCGCAGCGCTTCGACCCGGGTACGGGAGTTTTCAACCACCACCAGTGGCACATTAGCCTCAAGAAGCTTCTGACCAATCAGGCTGCCAACCCGACCATAGCCCACAATCACGGCATGATTGCAGAAATCCACCGGGATCTGTTTCTCTTCTTCGATAGCTTCTTCCAGCGTCTGCTCCTCCATGGTTTCCGTTTTAGCCAGGAAACGCTCCAGCAGGGTAAACAGAATCGGGTTAAGCATAATCGACAGGATGGCGGCGGCCAGCACCAGGTTGCGGCCCTCATTACTCAGCAGGCCCAGCGAGATACCCAGACCGGCCAGAATAAAGGCGAACTCACCAATCTGTGCCAGGCTGACCGAAATGGTCAGTGCTGTACGACGCGAATGGCCGAGCAGCGATACCAGCAGCCACGCGGCGACCGACTTGCCCACCACGATAATCACCAGCGCGCCCAGCACCGCCAGAGGCTGCGTCACCAGAATCGACGGGTCGAACAGCATGCCGACCGAAACAAAGAACAGTACGGCAAAGGCATCACGCAGCGGCAGAGTATCCCGTGCGGCGCGGTGGCTCAGTTCCGACTCATTCAGCACCATACCGGCGAAGAAAGCACCTAATGCAAACGAAACATCAAAGAATTCAACGGCCCCAAATGCGATACCCAGCGCCAGCGCTAACACCGCCAGCGTAAACAATTCTCGAGAGCCGGTGGCGGCGCTGCGGGCGAGGATCCAGGGCACGGCACGACGTCCCACCACCATCATCAGCACCATAAAGGCAGCCACTTTTCCAATGGTCCACAGCAGATCCCAGGCCAGCAGTCCGGCGCTGGCGTTGCCCTGTTCCATCATGCCCGCAATCGCAGGCAGCAGCACCAGCGTCAGCACCATCACCAGATCTTCAACAATCAGCCAGCCAATCGCAATCTGCCCGCGCTGGCTATCGATTAGCTGTCGCTCCTCTAACGCGCGCAGTAACACCACGGTACTGGCGGTAGAGAGACAGAGACCAAACACCAGGCCGGTCATCCACGACCATCCCAGCGTCCATGACAATCCCATTCCCAGTAACGTCGCGACGGCGATCTGCGCGATGGCACCGGGAATGGCGATCGACTTTACCGACATGAGATCTTTCATTGAGAAGTGGAGGCCGACACCAAACATCAGCAGGATAACGCCGAGTTCTGCCAGTTCAGGGGCCAGATTGGTATCTGCGACAAAGCCGGGGGTAAAGGGGCCAGCCAGCACGCCTGCCATCAGGTAACCGACGAGGGGCGAGATACGCAGGCGGTTTGCCAGCATCCCAAGGAGAAATGCCAGAACCAGTGCTCCGACAATGGTAGTGATCAACGGTGTGGTGTGATGCATGCCTGTCTCCTTGTATACAAATGTATCCGCTTGTAACAAATGAGTTTAAAACAAAATCACTTCTTTCGCTGAGCAATTTGCGGGAATACTTTAAAAAACCATGAAAAAAAGTCAAAACCACAATCGAAAGGGTGTTTTTGTCCATTATCCATAATATTGGCTGATTTGACGCTTTAAACAGGGCCGGATAAATAAAACTTCGCATCAGTAAATTGCGTCGGTCTGGCACGAATAAGGAAGAAATGTGCATACAGAGGGGTTAAAGCCTGCCAGCGGCACTTTTGCAGCAGTAAACAATCGGTTAACAACACGCTTTCCTGCCTGTTTCCGCTCAGTCGGTAGAAGCGGACCCGGGCTGGAACGTTAGCCTGCTGTTGCACGGGGATCACTCTGCGGCCACTTTCCTGCCCTGCCAGGGGGGAGCAGAGACGAAAAGCGTAAGCACCTGCATGCACGCAGATGTGCATTGGCCTTGAGTTCGCCGGGGGAATATGCGACACAGTGGGGCAAAGCGGCAGATAATCGGGCCAGAAAGTAAATTAAGGAGAATCACCGTGTTGTTATCAAAATGGACAGGGGCAGGTGTGGTGCTACTGGTGGCCCTGATGCCGCTGTTTTCACAGGCCGCCGAGGCCGATCGCACCTATCGTTTCAGCCTGCTGCACACTAACGATGAGCATGGCCACTTCTGGTTTAATGCGCAGGGCGAATATGGTCTGGCGGCGCAGAAAACGTTGATGGATACTCTGCGCTACGATGTCCAGGCCAGAGGCGGCGGCGCACTGATTCTCTCTGCCGGTGATATCAATACCGGCGTGCCGGAGTCCGACGAGCTGGATGCTGAACCCGATTTTCGCGCGATGAACCTGATTGGCTATGACGCGATGGCGCTGGGCAATCATGAGTTCGACAAGCCGATTGCGGTTCTGCGCAAGCAGGAGAAGTGGGCACGATTCCCGCTGCTCGCCGCCAACGTTTATCAGAAAGGTACCGATCAGCGCCTGTTTAAACCCTGGGCGGTATTCAACCGTCTCGGGCTGAAAATCGCTGTCGTCGGGTTAATTACCCCGGACACCGCAAAACTGGCTAATCCGGCTGGGCTGACAGATACCGAGTTCCGCGATCCTGTCGCAGAAACGGTGAAGGCGGTTGCTGAACTGCGTGCCGCGGAGAAGCCGGACGTGATTGTCGCGCTGACCCACCTTGGCCACTATGACGACGGTAAGCACGGCAGCAACGGTATCGATGACGTCACGCTGGCCCGCAGCCTGCCTGCCGGCACCATCGATCTGATTGTGGGTGGGCATTCCCATGATGCGGTCTGCATGGAAAAAGAGAACGTCAGCGTCAAAAATTATCAGCCTGGCCAGCCCTGCAAACCCGATCGGCAGAACGGCATCTGGATTATGCAGGCCGACAAGTGGGGCAAATATGTCGGCCGTGGTGATTTCACCTTCCGTAATGGAGAGGTGTCGCTGGAGGCTTATCAGCTGGTGCCGGTCAACCTCAAACATCAGGTGAAGAATGCAGATGGCAGTGAGACCTGGCTCACCTGGCAGGAAGAGATCCCGAAAAATACCGCGATGATGAAGCTGCTGATGCCGTTTCAGAAGCGGGCAGAGGCGAAGCTGACCCAGAATGTCGGCAGCGTTGACGGCGACTTCAGCGGTGAAAAAGAGCAGGTTCGGTTTAAGCAGACAAATCTCGGCCAGCTGATTCTGCGCGCCCAGATGGCGCATACTAAAGCCGATTTTGCGGTGATGAGCGGTGGCGGAATCCGTACCTCGCTGAAAGCGGGCAAGCTGAGCTGGCGTGATCTGTTGCAGGTCCAGCCGTTCAGCAACCAGGTCGTCTCGGTCAGCCTGACTGGTGCAGAGATCAAAAAATATCTGGATGTGGTCGCCAATATTCAGCCTGACTCAGGTGGCTTCGCCCAGTTTGCTGGCATCAGCCTGACCACCGACGGTAAGCATGTCAGCGATGTCAGTATTAACGGCAAACCGATTGAAGATACGCAGCATTATCGCATGGCGACCAACAGCTTTAATGCGGCGGGCGGCGATGGCTATCCGCGTCTGGATAATCATGCCGGATACGTCAACAGCGGAGCAGTGGATGCGCAGGTGCTGCGCGACTTCATTAAGGCGCATACACCGGTTAAAGCCAGTGACTACCAGCCGAAAGGTGAGATCGTGCATCTGACCGATGAGCAGATTCGGGCGCGGGAGGAGGCAGCAGAGAAAGCGCGGAAGCGTAACTATCCCAAAATGATTCTGGCGTGGATCTGGCCGTGGGGGAACGAAACAGCCGCTACGCATTGAACTCACCGGGAGGCGCTTGCGCCTCCCGTTTTTCTCATGTCCGGCAGGGGTGACGTCTGATCCAGCGCTCGCGCAGTTTGTCCCATCCCCAGTTGTAAGCCATGGTGAAGGGCAGGAAGAAGAGGAAAAAGGCCACTTCGACCAGGAAAGCTTCCCACAGGGAGATATCCAGCATCAGGGCGGCGATCGGCAGACCGATCAGGATAAATCCCCCTTCAAATCCCAGTGCATGTAACACGCGCACGCCCGGACCGCGTTTCTGGCCTGGCGCATAAATCCGATCAAACCCGCTGTTGTAAATCATATTCCATAGCATCGCGACCGTAGAGAGCATAATCGCCAGCGATCCCATCTGAAACAGCGGCTTATTCATGATCCATGCCGCCAGCGGCGAAACGGTCAGAATCGCCAGCGTTTCAAAGCAGACAGCATGAAGAATACGTTCTTTAAGTGAGCGGGTACGCATTGTTTGTTCTCCTTCATTAATGCGGCGCATTTTCACATGTCAGAATGCTAAGATAAAATGAACACCTATCGAAAAAAGCGATGGAACAGATGCGATACTCCCCGGAATCCCTTGAGGCGTTTATGCAGACCGTGGCGAGTGGCTCGTTTTCGGCGGCCGCGCGTGCGCTGGGTAAAAGTCAGTCCACCATCAGCGCAGCAGTGGCAAATTTAGAAGACGATCTCGGCTTTGCTCTGTTTGATCGAACGGGCCGTCAGCCGATCCTTACCGAACAGGGACGCCGCGTTGTTCCTCAGGTCCAGCAGATTCTGTCGGCCAGCGAGCGGCTGGATGCGCTGGCGATACGTCTGTCGCAGGGCGTTGAACCCCGGCTCAGTTTTGCCATGTCCGATTTCTGGCAAACCGATCATCATGAACATCTGCTCAGGCAATTCGATGCGCGTTATCCGGAGATTGAACTGGAAGTGATGATTGCTGAAGATGGTGATGTCCTTGATCTGCTGCAGGCCGGGCGGGTACATCTGGGTGTCGTGCGGGCGCAGCCCAATCTGCCGGTAGATATTGCAGTGGCGCGGCTGCAGGTTGAGGCGCAGATGGCGGTCTTTTTACATCGCGATCATCCGCTGGCACAGCCTGATACCCTGAGCGAAAGCGAACTGGAAGGCGTGCGACATCTGCGGCTTAACACCTGGGTTGAGGCGCATGAACCCGCCCCGATGGGTCGCATCTGGTCAGCGCCTACCTATTTACTGCTGCTGGAGATGGCGGAGCAGGGATTTGGCTGGACGATTCTGCCACGCTGGCTGGTGAAACAGTTTGGGCATGGCGTGCTGAAAGAGTTGTCGATGTCGGGCTGGCCACAGCATATCGCCGTTGAAGTCGTCTGGTCACGACGAACGCCGCCCGGTCCGGCGGGCCGCTGGATGATCGATCAGCTGTGCGCCCAGCCGCGCGTTTAATCGTGGCGGGCGATATCCGCAAACGGCGCGTCCAGCAGGCGTGAAAGATCCTGAGGTGCCAGTTCAATATCCAGGCCCCGTTTGCCGCCAGAGATAAACATGGCGTCAAATGCGCTGGCAGAGTCATCAATTACCGTGGGCAGCCGTTTTTTCTGCCCCAGCGGACTGATACCGCCCACCAGATAGCCGGTAACACGCTGTGCCAGCTGCGGATCGGCCATATCCGCTTTCTTCGCGCCCAGCGCTTTTGCCACCTTTTTCAGATCGAGCTGTGTCGATACTGGCGTAATCGCTACCGCCAGCTGTTTCGCCTCACCATTCAGCGCCACCAGCAGCGTTTTATAGACCTGGCGTGCATCAAGATTAAGCTTGCGAACCGCTTCGTCACCAAAATGGGTTTCGTTACTGTCATGCTCATAAGGATGCAGCGTAAAGCTGACCTTTTGTTTTTCCAGCAATTTTACGGCGGGCGTCATACAGATTCCTTACTAAGAAAAATCTTATTGCGCAGAATTATGGAAAAAGGTGGCGAAATTTTGTTCTTTGCGTAAAATTGGGCGCGCCAGCAATCTGATTGCTGAGCGATAACCAAAATCATAAACAAATTCCTCTTTGACGGGCCGATAAACTTATCGGCTCTCTTTTTTTCAGGGCTTCTTCAGCATCTCAGGCAGATTATCTTCGCCGTAAAGATGCAAAGCGCCCACCGCGACCACATAGTTGCCCGCCGCTAACCCCTGCAGCTTGTCACACCACTGCGCATTACGCTGACCGATCAATGTATCATTCAGCGCCTGACTAAAGGTGGCGGGCAGGGTGATTTCCGGCTGGCGTGGCGGCGTATCAAGCCACCAGCTCACCATCATCTGCAGCAGTCGCGCATTTGTGTGCCAGTGCAGCAGCGTATCCTGTAACAGCGCCATGCCATCATCCGGCAGCGCGGTGAGTAAGGCGATCTGTGCATCTGCGCCTTCCAGTTCAATCACGGGTTTGTTCAGGTCTTTCGCTGCCTGCAACAGCTGATAATCGATGCCGTAGTCTGGTCGTAATCCCAGCCTCTGTGCCTGTTGTGCCTGTAACATCAGCGCCACCTGCCAGGCGGGCAGATTATCCAGCAGGCTAAGCGTGAGACTCATCTCCTGACACAGTGCGGTGAGCGTTTGCATCGCGCTGCCCTTCAGCCGTACTGAGAGCGGAGGACGATCGCCGTAATGGTCAAAGGGTGAGCCACCCTGCGTAATATCCGCCTCCACAATCAGCGCGTCCGCCTGCTGCAACTGACGCAGCAGACGGCCTGGCAACGGCTGCATGTCGCGTGTTCCCATGTGGATGCTGCCCACCAGATGCAGCTGGCGATTGCCAAGCCGGATATCTATCGCAGGCCAGCGGTAACTGGCGGGAAAAAGCTGGCTGATAAAGCCGCGCAGTGAGCGCCAGATGTTGCCTGTCATTCCCGATCCTTTGCGATTCAAAACCCCATGTTAGCGACTTCAGAGAGCGAAAAACAGCGCTGAGAGGACGATTACTGGCGCGGCGGTCGGTAACGCAGCAGGCGGTTCGCATTGCTGACCACGGTAATGGAGGAGAGCGCCATCGCCGCACCTGCCACAATCGGGCTGAGCAGGGTGCCGGTCAGCGGATAAAGCACGCCCGCGGCTACCGGAATACCGATACTGTTATAGATAAATGCGCCAAACAGGTTCTGCCGGATATTGCGCAGCGTCGCGGAAGAGAGCGCTAACGCGTCTGCCACGCTGTTGAGGTCGGCGCGCATCAGCGTGATTCCCGCAGTTTCTACCGCCACATCGCTGCCGCCACCCATGGCAATGCCCACATCCGCCTGCGCCAGCGCGGGTGCGTCATTGATGCCATCACCGACCATCGCGACGCGACGCCCCTGCTGCTGTAACTGTTCAATGGCTGCTGCTTTGCCTTCAGGCAATACGCCTGCAATCACTTCATCAATGCCGGTTTCGGCGGCGATGGCGCGTGCGGTATTTTCATGGTCGCCGGTCAGCATAATCAGGCGATAACCCTGCTGATGCAGCCGGTCAAGGGCGTCGATACTTTCTGGTCTCAGCCGATCGCGCAGCGCGATAAGCCCGGTGAGCTGACCCTGTTCTGCCAGTAGCACCGGCGTGGCCCCCTGTTGCGTCAGGCGCATAATCTCTGCTTCTGCCGCCCGGTAGTCGACGCCGTTATCCTGCAACAGCGCCGCGTTACCCAGCAGCAGCGCTCTGCCATCCAGACTACCGCTGACCCCTTTGCCGCGTATTGTACGAAATTGCGCTAACGACGCTGGCTGCGTCAGTTCCGCTTCGGCGACAATCGCTTTCGCCAGCGGATGACCCGAGGCGAACTCCAGCGCCGCCGCAGTCGCTAAAACCGATTCACGGCTGGCGTTACCCCAGACCAGCACCTCACTGATTTGCGGCTTTCCGGCCGTCAGGGTGCCGGTTTTATCAAACACCAGCGTGTCGATCTGGCTGGCGCGCTGCAGGGCATCGGCGTCGCGGACCAGTACGCCCAGCTCGGCGGCGCGGCCAACACCGGCAATAATCGACATCGGCGTCGCCAGGCCCAGCGCACAGGGGCAGGCGATAATCAGTACGGTTGTCGCGATCACCAGCATGTAGGCAATCTGCGGCTGCGGCCCGAACAGATACCACACCGCGCCGCTGATCAGCGCAATCAACACCACTACCGGGACAAATACGGCGGAGATGCGATCGGCCAGGCGTCCCACATCGGGTTTGCTGCTTTGCGCCTGACGCACCAGCCGGATAATGCGCGACAGGGTGGTGTGATTGCCGGTCGCCCGGGCGATAAATTCTACCGCGCCATCCTTCACCAGGGTGCCGGCGAAGATCGCCGCACCCGGACTTTTGCTTTGCGGCACCGCTTCGCCGGTGAGCATCGCTTCATCAAACCAGGCTTCACCCGTGGCGATTTCGCCATCGACCGGCACCCGATCGCCGGTGACCAGCCGCAGCGTCATACCGGGCTGGACGTCGCTGACCGCGATCAGCCGGTCGCCATGGGGGTTGACCAGCTTCGCCTGAGCTGGCGTCAGATCAAGCAGTCGTTCCAGTGCCTTAGACGATCGCTGACGCGCCCGCTGTTCCAGGGCATGCCCCAGATTGATCAGGCCCAGGATCATCACGCTGGCTTCGAAATAGAGATGGCGCGCCTGCGGCGGGAAAAAGTCGGGCCACAGCACCACGCTAAAGGAGTAAATCCAGGCTGTGCCGGTGCCGAGTGCCACCAGCGTATCCATGGTGGCGCTGCCATTACGTAAACTGCGCCAGGCGCTGCGATAAAAGTGACTGCCGGTCACGACCATGATCAGCAGGGTCACGACGCCCAGCGTCAGCCAGATGCCGTGGTTATGGTCGGTGAGCATCATGTTATCGCCCGCCATGCCCCAGATCATCAGCGGCACGCCAAAGGCTAACGCGACAGCCGCCTGCCAGCTGAAACGCCGCATCGCACTGCGGGCGCTGTCTTGCTGCTTTTCGCGACGCTCCTGCTCGTCATCCACCACCTGCGCGCCATAACCCGCGGCATCAACGGCAGCCACCAGCTGCTGCGGGTCAGCATCGCCCAGCACCAGCGCACTGCGCTCGCCGAGATTGACCCGCGCCTGGCTGACGCCTGCGACCTGCTGCAGCGCTTTTTCCACCCGACTTACACAGCTGGCGCAGGTCATGCCTTCAATCAGCAGCATATGGGCAGGTAATGTTTTTTCTGCCGGATGAGAAGGGGTCTCCGTTGTCAGCGCCTCCGGCGGCGGCTCCGATGCTGTCAACGGTTCAGACTTTGGGAACGCGTCCGCCGTTTTCAGCGTCGCGTGATAGCCCGCCTGCTCAACAGTGGCGATCAGTGCAGCCGCATCCGCGTGACCTGAGACCTGCGCCTCCTGTTGGGACACCTCGGCCTGGTCAACATCGTCGCGCTGTTCCAGTGCCTCTTTGACGCGTTTGACACAGTGGCCGCAGGACAAGCCGTCCAGTGCCAGAGAAATGGTGTGTGACATTATCAACTCCTCGTGTAATCCCATTTGACCGATTGGCCAGTTTCGATTCATGCTTAAGCATAAACCTTCCATCAAGGGGAAGGTCAACCCCTTATCATGCTGATGGAAAAGGATTTTCTTAATCAGTGTCCACATAGTGTCCACACTTCGTCCTGAAGCCCCGCACTGCGGGGCTTTGATCTACATCACTCATGCATCTTATATGACCTAACTTCTTTGTCTCTCCATGTAAAATCAGTCAGTTTTCTCTTAATGATGGAGCGTTGCAATGGGACTGAGGTATCGTAAACGTATAAAAATTGCACCTGGATTAAGTTTAAATATTAGTAAGAGTGGCATTAGCACCTCAATTGGGGGGCGCGGAGCTACAATAAATGTGAGTAAAAAAGGGGTCCGCACCACCGTGGGTATCCCCGGAACAGGACTTTCATATTCTAAACTTCATTCAACACCGAAGATTAGCTACGAAAACGAGCCAGAAATTATATCTAGCTTTTCAAAGGAAGTTTGTGGAAATGATAGTTTAAATATTTGTACATCGTGTATTTGTCTTTACCCTAGTTCTGTTAAGCAATGTCCTTCATGCGGAAATTTTTCAACCACTACTTCTTATAGAAAACACAGGCGATGGGCCAATTTCACATTGTTTTTTGTATCTTTAATTTTTTGCTTTGTGTCATTTCCATTGGCTATTATTCTACTGATAATTTTTCTCGCTGGATTAATTCAATCTAAACTTGATTATCGCGCTGCTATAAAAAATGGGGGGTATTTCTTCTCAAGAAAATCCTTAAAGGTAATGAGTAAAAATGGTAGGGTTTGGAAAGATACTTTAGATGATAAAAATGTTAAGGCTGAAGATGGTTTTGAGATAAAAAAGGCTAACAATCAGATCGATAATTTCTCTGATAGCCTTTCAACTGTGTGGGCGGAACAAGACATTACAATTGAATTTAGCTACAGAAAACCTAATGGAGAAACAATAAGAAGGGAGTCAGACTTAGTGGAGGTTTTGGTAAATGACAGCATGGAGCCTTATTTGAAGTGTTTTTGCCATCTCGCTAAAGGCTACAGGTTATTTAAATATAAAAGAATAACCTCAAAAATATTAGTGGGCGGAGTTAAGTACCACAAAGATGATTTTTTGGAAAAGGTGCTGAATCTCTCTAGGGATGATTTCCTCTTTTAATATTAAGCCCCGTAAATGGGGCTTTTATTTTTTAAATTGCCAACTCAATCTGATTATCCCCGTAATGATTTTTGGGGAAACTTTTCGTCGGGATCGGGATGCTGAAATCGGGCTTTGACTCGGTAATGATGGCATCGACTTCTGTCAGCGTGCGGAAGGTGATCCCGCAGTAAAGGTTGTTGCACTGGTGGTAGGCGCGCTGGATGCAGACCTTTTTATCAAGATATTCACTGTTGCGCGTTCGCGCTGACGCGCCGCATTTTGGACAACGATACATGGCATAATCCCCCCTTCCGGTTCCCGGGGATTATAGCGTTATGCCGCGCTGTTGCTCAATTATTCCTCTGTGGCTGTGACCGTCCAGTCTGTCAGCCTGACCTCGAATTCCAGCGCTGTATAAAATCCCTGGCGCGTCACGGTGTGTGTGGCCTTTGTAATCGTCCAGTCACCCTCATCAATATCTGTCTTAAAACCGTACATGATGGCATGCAGCTCCGGGTAAAGTTCTGCGCGGCCCCGCGCCAGCTCCATGCTGAATTCTGCTGCCCCGCGCTTCAGTGACTGCCATTTGGCGACCGCTGCACGCTTTGCGGCCAGCTCTGTTTTAAAAGTCTGGCGCATCACATACACATTGCCTTCGGCACCGTTCAGATAATGGCCCTCACGACTGCTGGACTTCGGCGCGGTGTTTTTATGCTGGCCCCGTACGCGAGTTTTTCGTTTTTTACCGAAATTGAGATCCAGCCAGTACGCCTCAACGCCGGTATAGGCGTCACGGTCGGCAACGCGGAAGCTGTGGCTGTCGCCGCTGGCGCGGGTAATCATGACGGAAGGAAGAACGCGCCCGCTTACCGTTCTGCCGGTACCGGGCGTGAAAAACAGTAGCATGCCGTTTTTTATCGTGGTGGCGGCCCCGAGCATTTCGGCCATACGGGTTAAAAAGCTGATGTCTGATTCCTGAGTCTGATCGGCGTGGTCAATTTCCAGATTTGCCAGCTCGGTGCTGATGGCCGGTGTCAGGTTGTACCGGCCAGCAATGGCGGACACGACATAGCTTACCGTGCAGTTATGCCAGCTGTACTCGCGCTTGACGTTGAAGTCATCGCGAAAGTCTGCGCTTCTGGCCGTGATGGTGAATCGGTCAGGCGGGCCGCTGTGAGCGACTTCATCCACAACAAACCTACCTTTTTCGACCAGCCCGCCATTCTGCCAGCCTATGGCGACCCGGATCTCTGTTCCCCTGCGCGGCAGCTGGAGCAGGCCATCTGTATCATCCAGCTCAATCTCTACCGTATCTGCCGTAAAGCCTCTGTTCTCAGTGACGGTCAGGCTCAGCAGGCGATCATTTACCTGTGTGACCGTCTTCCCGCCCACCTGGATATCAAATGCCGGTCGCGGACTGTAGGAGGCGAGCACATCACCCACCTCATCGGCGAGCGTACCCGCTGCACCCAGAATGTCGCTCACTGTGTTCTCTCCGCTGTATCGGTCCTTTGTCTGGTTCACATGCTCAACGCGCGCGCGGGCAGCATCAATGCCCGGTCAGTGTCAGCGGGGGGCGACACTTCGCAGTGCGTGAACCCGTTTCAAGGGCAGGGCAGCATGATGGCAGTACACATGACGGAGAACCCACAGTGGCAAAATTTCACCACGGCACCCGGGTGACGGAAACGACCGATCTCGGCGATGCCATTAACGATATTGACTCATCGGTCATCGGCGTAATCTGCACGGCGGATGATGCGGACGACGAAACCTTTCCGCTTGATACACCCGTATTGCTGACCCGCGTAGCATCGGTGCTGGGTAAAGCAGGCACAACCGGCACGCTGCTGACCACGCTGACTGCTATCAGCAACCAGTGCAGCCCGAAAGTGGTTGTTGTACGCGTCGCGGATGCGGATAACGCAACGCCGGATTCCAGCAATGAAGATGCACCAACGCAGGATAAGCTGGTCATCGGTGGCCAGACAAAGGACGGGCGTTATACCGGCATGTATGCGCTGCTAACCGCAGTGCAGAAGGTGGGTGTCTCACCGCGCATTCTGGCCGTACCCGGGCTGGATACAGAGAGCGTCGCTACGGAGCTACAGGTGTTTGCCGAAAAGCTGAAGGCGTTTGCGTACGTGTCGGCTTATGGCTGCAAGAGCGTCAGCGAAGCCAAAAAGTATGCCGCCAACCTGACCGGGCGTGAGCTGATGGTTATCTGGCCTGACTTTGAAGCCTACGACAGTGCCACAGGTAAAACCGGCGTTATACCGGCTCCGGCCGTGGCTGTGGGGCTGCGTGCCAAAATCGATGACGAAACCGGCTGGCATAAGTCCATTTCCAATGTGGCGATCAGTGGCGTAACCGGCATGACGCATGACGTCTATTTTTCGCTGGAGGACACCGACAGCGACACGGACGATCTTAACCAGGCCTGCGTCACGACCATTATCAAACGGGACGGCTATCGACTGTGGGGCAACCGCACGCGGGACGAGGACACCTATATCTTTGAGGTGTACACGCGCACGGCGCAGATGCTCCGCGTCATGGTTGCTGAAGCACATGCAAAATATGTCGATGGCCCCCTGACACCTTCATTTGCGAAAGCCGTGGTTGATGGCGTTAACCAGAAGCTCAGCTCACTGACCACGGCTGACAGGCTTCTGGGTGGGACAGCCTGGTATGACACCACAGAGAACTCAAAAGATACGTTGCGACAGGGAAAGATCACCGTCAAATATAATTACACCCCCGTGCCGCCCGCTGAAGATATTGAGTTTATTCAGGACTTCACCGACACCTGGTTTGATGTGTTCGACACGGCAGCCACATCGTCGGGCAGCTGAGGGAGATTAGAAAATGGCATTACCCGGAAAACTGAAGCAGTTCAATATTTTTGTGGATGGAAAATCCATGATTGGCGTGGCCTCAGAAGTCACGCTGCCAAAGCTGACACATAAGCTCGTGGCCTATCGCGGCGGCGGCATGCTGGCCCCGGTTAATGTGGATCTGGGCTTTGATGATAGCGCCCTGGATATGGACATCACCATGGGCGGGCTTACCGTCGCGCTGCTCAGCCGCATGTATGAGGATACAGCCGATGCGATGCAGCTGCGCTTTACAGGTGCGTACCAGGATGAAACCACGGCGGGCTACACCACCTGTGAGATCCAGACGCGCGGCCGGTTCACTGAGATGGATCTGGGTAACGCGAAAGTGGGCGAGGACACAAGCCACAAATACACGCTTAAAAATACCTACGTCAAAATCACCGTGGGCACAACCGTCGTACTCGAGGTGGACGCCCTCAATATGGTGCTTGTCGTGGGTGGCGTCGATAAAGCGGCCGCGCTGCGTAAGGCACTCGGTATCTGATTTTAATCCCCCGGCCGGGTAACGGCATTGCCCGGCCAGCATCTGAGGTATCACCTATGACAAAGCAGTCAGAAAACACCGTCACGCTCACCCGTCCGATTAAGCGTGACAAAGAATCCATCGATAAGGTCTGTATTACCGAAGCCATGGCGCACCCCGGTTCGCTGCGCGGTCTTAAGCTCTATGAAGTCATGCAGAGTGACGTTGACAGCATGTTTAAGCTGCTGCCGCGCGTCACTGAACCCATGCTGACAGAGACTGAACTGATGACCATGGACACGCGTGACTTTACCGCGCTGGTTACTGCGGCCGTCACTTTTTTGGCACCACTGCCGGACGCATAACCGGCGACGTTACAGAACTCTCCTTTAACTGCATTGAGGACGTGATGGCGGATATCGCCGCCGTTTTTCACTGGCCGCGTTCCGAACTGTGGGCAACGCCCGTACCTGAGTTGCTGGACTGGCGGGAACGCGCCGTCGAGCGATTCAGGGCAATGTATGCAACAAAATCTCAGCATTAAGGTGGCGCTCGCCGCCATCGACAAAATGACCCAGCCCCTGACCGCTGCCCGCAAGGCCAGTCAGGGGCTGGCTGGCGCCGTAAAATCCACGCAGGACCAGATTAAAACCCTCGAACGGACAGCGAAAAAATTCGAAGGGGCACGCGCCTCTGTCGCAAAAGTAACGCAGTCTCTGGCGGATGCAAAAGCCAGGGCTGAAGCGATGCGAAAGGAGTTTGGCGAGGGTGCAGAGCGAACCGAAGAGCAGAAGGCCGCCCTTGAAGGACTGAGAAGCGAAATCGCACGCTACAGCAGCCAGCTTAAGAAAGAAACGATAAATCTTGATAAAACGCGGGAGGCTATGGAAAAGCTGGGCATTGTCACTAAAGGCAATGTGAGTGCTCAGATGGTCCGCACGACAAGAGAACTAAACCAGCAATTATCCATTGAGGAAGCGCAGCTTAAGCGGGTGACCGCAGCACAGGCAAGCTATGACAGGGCCAAATCAGTACAAAAACGTCTGACCTCCGCGGGCCTGAAGGCCAGCGCCGCAGGTGGCGGGCTGCTGTGGGGCACCATGCGTAGTCTGCGTCCGGGTATGGAGTTCGATAAAGCCTATTCGCAGACGCTGGCTGACGCCCAGCTGGATCGAAACAGTGAGCAGGGGCAGGCGCTGCGGGCGCAGGCCAAGATGCTTGCCAGGACAACGCACTTCAGCGCGGTGCAGGCTGCACAGGGGCAGGATCAGCTGATCTCCGGCGGCATGACGCCGCAGAATGCACAAAAGGCGATGCCCGGCATGATTAACCTGGCGCTGGCTGCGCATACGGAGCTGGGCGCGGCGGCAGATGTCGGATCTAACATGCTGGATCATTTCCAGCTTCAGGCGTCACAGATGGATCACGTCAGTGACGTTCTGGTCGGGACGTTCACCCATTCCAAAACCAGCCTGGAATCCCTAAATGAGACAATGGAATATGTAGGCACGGTTGCCAACAATGCCGGGATTGGGCTGGAGACTACGGCCGCTGCCGCCGCAATGCTGGCAAAAAACGGTCTGACTGGCTCCATTGCTGGCACAGGGCTAAAAGAGGCGCTTTCTGGTCTGTATTCGCCATCAAAGACGGGAAAAGAGGCTTTAGAGTCATTACGTATAAAAACAATATCAGCGACCGGCGCTGTTCGCCCACTCGCTGACGTGCTGAAAGAGCTGTGGAACCGGACGCGAAAGTTTGATCAGGGTTCTCAATTCGACATCTTTAAAGGTCTGTTTGGTGAACAGGGCATGCAGGCCGGGCAGGTTCTGGCAAGGGCTGCTGCCGAAGGCAACCTACAGGCATTTAATGACTATCTGCTGAAGCTGAAAGGGGTTGCCTCTCAGACGTCACGCACGATGACCGACAATTTCGACGGTGATATGCAGATGCTGCATTCTGCGTGGGATGGCCTCTGGACCGAAATGGAAGAGCGAGCTGATTCCCCGCTTCGCGGTATTGTGCAGAAGCTGACACGGGTTATTCAGAACATGACGCAGTGGGCGCAGGCACATCCTCAGCTGACAGGAGCCATCATTGATACTGCGCTGGCGCTTGGTGCTTTACTGCTGGTCGGTGGAACAGTGATAACCCTGTTTGCTGTAATGCTCGGGCCGCTGGCGGCCCTGCGGCTTTCAATGTCTTTGTTAGCAGGTAGTGAAGGGGTAGGTCTGCTGAGCGGTGCAATGTCCACCCTGGCAGAAGTGGCTGGCGTTGTTTTTGGTCCGATCATTGCGCTTATTACGGGCCTCACATGGCCGATATGGGCGGTAGTCGCGGCGCTGGCAGCCTTGGCAGCGGCGGCCGTTATTATTATCCGTAATTGGGAGCCGATTAAGACATTTTTCAGTGAGCTTTTCGCAGGCATGCTGGAAAAAATGCAGCCAGTTATCGATAGCCTGAAAACGGAGTGGCGTGATATTGGCGCGCTTTTTTCCTGGCTATGGGGAAAGGTTACGAGCTTTCTTTCGCCGGTTCACAAGTCCCAGCAAAGCCTAGAAAGGTGTGCAAACGCGGGTCATAAGTTTGGTCAGGTGCTGGGTGCTGCCATCAATAAAGTACTCACTCCCATTAAATGGCTAAATAAAGAATTCGACAGACTGCTGCATAAGGCGGGAATCGTTACTGCTGAACCCAAGGCACCCCAAGTGGCTGTCTGGGACCCGGTGGCAAAGAAAATGGTTATGCATCCCTGGGACTGGAGTCCGCCTGGTTCCTCTGACGGTGCGCAGCTTAAACTTCCGAACCCAACGGGTGCTTCAGGCAACGAGCCATCCTTTGGCAACGTGAAATGGACGCCGCCCGGGAAGAGCAAAACAGGCGGGAGCGGAACGCCGGTAAACAACAGCATCAATCGTCTGGGCGATATTGTGTTTAAAAAACTTCCTTCCTGGGTGCCGCTCAGCAATGGTTTTGTCCAGCCTAAACTGCTGGCCGGCACTGGCGTTTCCGGCAGCGCACTGTCTGCATCACATGCCCAGACCGCACCGGCCATCGGTACTAACGTCTCCGGCGACGTCAACCTACACATTCATATCCCGGGAGCTGAGCATATGGATCGCCAGCAGCTGGTCGCAGAGATTGGCCGCCAGTTAACGGAAGCGCTGAAAAAACTCAACCGCCAGAAACTCGCCAGCCTGAAAGACAGGGAGTAAAAACCATGATGATGATCCTGGGCATGTATGTCTTTGCCCTGAAAACTGCACCTTACCAGCAGCTCGAACGGGAGAACTCATTCAGGCACGTTAAGGCTGAGCGGGTGGGAGCTGCCCCCCGCTATCAGTACACAGGGCCAGATGAAGAACCGATCACGCTTAGTGGCACGCTCTATCCTGAAGTCAGCGGCGGCGATATCTCACTGGCTGCACTGCGTGCCATGGCATACACAGGTAAAGCCTGGCCGCTCATTGAGGGAACCGGCACCGTTTACGGAATGTTTGTTATTACGGGGCTGAAGCAGACGCGCGCAGAGTTTTTCAGTGATGGTAAGGCTCGCAAGATTGACTTCACGCTGACGCTAAAAAAGGTCAGTGACGATTTGCTGGAGAACCTAAGCGACTACGCTGATCAGGCTGAGAGCTATCTGTCAGATGCGTTCAGCAAGATATTTTAGGGAGTGATAACAAATAATGAAAGTAAAGCCACACCTGCAGAGGGTATGGCTTTTTGTTTATGGCTGTTCCGGCCAGACAATCGCGGTGTATCCCGCCTCATCGCTGACGCTGCTGAGATCCAGCTTACGCAGCGCTTTGGCGTATTTCGTCCACTCGATAAGGCTGGCTTTGTCGTCATCATCGAGAATGCCTGCGCTTTCTTCTCTTTCCCATACGAGCATGGTGGCGTTCGCTGCGGTGAGAAGGTTCTGGCGTTGTGATTCAGCCTTAGCCTGCCAGTCGATTACCGGGTCGGTCAGAACAGGCTTACCAGTGCCGTCCGGGGTAATGACCTTACCGTTTGCCTGACCATTGAGCAGAGTCTGGTATTGCTCATCCAAGACAGCGACGGCATCGTCAGGCCAGCCGTCAGGAGAGGACTTATAATCATCTTCCAGCTCAGAGTGATAAAAGCCGTTATTTTTCGCACTGTAATAGATTGTCATGTTAATACCCCATAGCTATCCATCGATAGCCTATATTCGTCCCTGAAGTTTTAGATGTGAACTGGATATTATTCGCAGGTTCCAGATAAAGAGTGCTGCCGTTATTAATACCAGTCCCAATCGTTCCCACAATTGCGAGACAAGCGTTAGGGAACGAAATGTTAAAGGTTTTTACTTCGGTAGCGACTGAGCTATTCGCACCTCCGCCAGTCTGAAAAATCAAACCAGTCGCCTTATCCTTCCACCAACCCGCGCCGAGACTTGCCTCCGCTGTTGTAACTGCTCCAGTGGTGCCATTCACGCTGGTTACGGGGTACGGCGGCGGATTGTTAGGACTGTAAACTCGCCGCCCATTCTCGTAAATCTCTCCGTTACCACTGATAGACACTTCACCGCTCTGTTTCGTATTGTCACTGTTTACAATGCGAAAATTGAACCCGCCCGATCCCGAACCTTTATTGTTGATAAACGCGGATTCACCCTGGCTATTAGTTTCATTCCACTCAATCCAGGTGCCTTGCTGATTCAGAGGAGCGCCGCGCCCGTTGGCGAACAAAAACGGGGTGGTAACGCCTTTGCCACCAACAGTGCCACCCTCTGCCGGAAAAGCGTTACAGTCAGCGGCCGTGGGCGGAAAAAGTTCGCAGAAGATTTTTCCGAGTTTCGTTGCGTCAATCTGCCCGATGAAATGCACACCGTCCCAGCCCAAATAGACCTTATTGTCTTTCATGCCGGTGCCGCCGCCCTGCTGTACGGCAACCCAGTTACCGACCTTATCAAGCGCAAGGGCTTCCCGGGCTTTGGCGGAGTCGGTCAGATCGGCGAGGTTTTCAGATGCTTTAAGACGTGTATCAGCATTATCATTTGCGGCTTTAACGGCTTTTGGTGTGGCCGCCCGGGTTTCATCGTCGCTGTCAGTGGCGCTGCTCAGTTGTACAAAGCCTTTGTCCTTCAGCGTTCCGTCTGGATGGTTGCGGCTCTTTTCATGTTCTTTAAGCCTGCTGTTAACAAAATCTTCTGTCGCAATAACGAGGCTGTCATCAACGGTAATATTGACTGCGCTTGCATTCGATATCGCCATCATCATGCGTACTATCTGGCTGCTGCTGGCACCTTCAGATGCGGCCGGTTTGTATGTCACCGGCATCTGACTCACGGCGATGAGCACACCATCAGAAGTAAAAATGCCTGCCTCACGGATCCAGAATCCGCCCTTATCCGCTGGGATAATGGCCTCTGCGGCCACAACCTGTCCTGCGGCATCGGTTTCTTTAATTGAGTTAATTTCAATGCGCGCAACCTCATTCACCAGCGCGGTCTGACTGCTCGATGGTGTAACCTCCGAGCCATTACCATCACCTACTGCAAAATACTTCAGGCTGATGGCCTTGCCGCCTGCAATGGCGTCTGCAATCAGGGTTTTGCCCTTTTCAGTCATCAGTGAGGCGAATTTCTTTGCCACTTTTTATTCTCCTGCTTCGATGGTTATCACACTGCCGCCAATAAGTGCAGCGGCGCACCATGTCGTTACCGTGGCTTCTTCAATGAAGACCATGTCGGTGATATGGCGGCTGAGAGGTTTTGACAGATAGACCATGCGCTTAATGCCGCTGATGGTTTTGTCATCCAGCCCGGTATCAGGAATGCTGATATTGAGGCGGAACGTGCCGGGTATGCCGTCTTCCTGCCACCACTCAATAATTTCAGCACTGGCGCCGTATTGCGTGACCGCCCGTTTTACGGCGGCGACCGTGCCTTTATGCTGATGCAGATAAAAAGCGTTTTTGATGGCCGCCCGTTTCTGGGCTTCCGTCCAGTCACTGTCCCAGCGGTCAACAGAAAACGCCCAGGCCAGATAGGGCAGCAGGGCAACCGGGCATCTGTCCGGGTTCCACAGGTCACGAAGCGGGACTGGCGCGTCGTAAAAGAGTGACATGATAAGCGCCAGATTTTTCTCCCAGCGCGTTGCGTTCGGCGGCAGCAGCTGCCGGATCTCCTGCTCAGTCACTGCTCTGACCTCCGTTCTCAGCGATCACGTTTATCTGATAACGTGTGCAGCTGGCCGCCTGGGTCTTGCTTACCTCAATATCTGAGCTGGGCGCATTAAGAATAATATTCTCCACGCCGTCACATTTGAGTGCACCGATCAAAATGTTGTAGCGGATGCTTTCACCTATACGGCGGCGGGCAGTGATGTAGTCCGTCAGCTGCTTTTCAACGGTCTTTTTTATCACCTCTGACTGCGGCATTTCGGAGAGAACCAGCACGGCGTCAACCTGATAGGGAATGATTTCAGCACTCTGCACCGTCACTCTGTCAGCCACCGGGCGTCTGTCTTCCGGCGACAGAGCACCACTGACCGCCTTCAGCAGATCATCACCTGCGGTGCCGTCGCCCTCTGTTGACAGAATGGTTACTGTGACGCAGGCGGGCGAGGGACTGTCTGCCTTTGCATCGGATACCCGACCGTCTGCCGATCGTGCGAAATACTCATAGGCTTCTGTGGGACCGGCCACACTCAGCGCTTCCATCGCCTGCTGCGTGCGCAGGCGGAGCGCCGTATCTGTTTCCATTACGGCCGGTATGGGTGGTGTAACGGTGTTATCAGCGGGTGTGACGGTCAGGCGCTGGACATTGAAGTCAGCCGCCAGGTTATCCAGATCGCTGCCGGTAGCGAGTGCCAGCATATTTGCCTGTGCGGCCTCGTTGATGCGCTGGCGTAGCAGGTTTTCCAGATAGATCGAAAACTCCAGCAGCTTTTCGCCCGGATCAGACGACAGCGCCAGGGTTCGTGTGACAGCTTCCTGTTCCTCTTCCGGGAAATAGCTAATCAGCTGCTGCCTGCGGGTTTTCAGCGTGGCTTCATAGTCGAGTGACTCTACGACCACCGGGGCGGGCAATTGCGAGAGATCGATAGCGCCGCTCATCATGCCCCTCCTGTCGTCAGGGGGGAGGTCAGCGTGATTGTTGCCTGATTATCCCTGCGTGTGGCCGTCAGGGTCAGCACGATCCGCCCCTGTGTCGTCCCAGCTGTTACTGATTTCAGCGTGATGCGAGGTTCCCAGCGGGAGATCGCTGAGTAAGCCGCCGAAATGACCTTCAGGCGAAGCGTGGGGGTTAGTGTGCCGTCAACGAGTGAGGGCAGATCGCTGCCATAGTCCCGCAGCATCAGCCGGGTGCCTTTGGGGGTTGTCAGAATATCTGTAACTGACTGCTGAATATGTGCCAGATCGCTGACGCTGCCGCCCTGCTGGCGATTGAGGCCGGTATAGTGTGCCGTTGTCATTTCGTTCCTTCCGTCCAGCTGCCGCCATGCTCCACGCCGCCGTGCTCATGGTCATAGGGTTTAACGCCGTTGATCGTCATCGCCCCGGTAAAGTCACCGTTAAGTTCGCCGCCCTGCGTGATACTGAGCGTGCCAGCCGTCAGATTCTGCGTACAGATAACATTGGGTGTGTCAAGGGTGATGCTGTCATCAGCCCTGACTTCGGCTGTCTTGCAGTGAATTTCGACAGGGCCGCCATCTTTTACACTCAGCGCTTTTATTCCGCTCAGGCTCAGGGTGCTGCTTTTCGGGTCATAGCTGAATGCAGCACCATCGGGCCAGGTTATAACACCGCTTTTAATGCCCACTGTCGGTGCGGGGTGATCGTTGCTGTACAGCGAGCCGATAATCATAGCCGTGGTCATCTCACCGCACGGGGCCAGAATAATGACCTGCTCACCTACTGAGGGGGGATGCCAGATAACCGCATCACCCGCCCGGCTGGTTGCCCAGCGCACCCAGTCTGTTACGTTGTCGCCCGTGCTCACACGCGCGGTGCGGGCGTCTTCGTCCAGTGCCGTGACAGTACCGGTGCGGATCAGATTGCACAGCAGGCGGAACAGTTCGGCAGTGGTTGGCATAGTGGCTCCTTTAAATCAGAGCGGTAATCGTGCCTTACGCGCGTGAGAACAGTGGAGGGGTTTGCGGTGTAAGCGGAAGCTGAGACGCTTCAGCGGGCGGGATTGAGGTGGGCATCAATGGTATCGGCGATCCACTGCAAATCCTCTTCAGCCAGACCCAGCAGCTCACGAACGGGATATTTCGCTCTAAAGTGCTCACTGAGATCATCAACGAGGCCAAACTGGTGAATGCGGGCTATTGCTGCGGCTTTACCGTCAAATCCGACTTCTGCCGCGTCTGTGGTTGAGCGTGCATGCAGAAAACGGTATGCCCGGATGCGCTGGAACATCAGCCCCTGCCGCAGATTGCGCCTGATGGCTGTTTTGTTGAGGTCGATATGAAGGAATTCTTCAATGTCTGCGCGCTTAAATGTCCTGAATCCGCCCGCCTGCGCATCATAACCCGTAATGACCGGTTCACCGTTCGCACCCTTGCCGTGCCGCCAGTTGCTGATTTCCCGGACCTGATGACCGCGCGCCCAGATAAAACGCATGTGCCCGATATAGGTTTTAATCTCGCGCGTTTTGCGCGGCGCAAAACGGGAGCCATCCGGGTTAAGCTGGCGGCGGATGCGCCCGGCCTGACGTTCCCGCAGACCTTTAGATAAAGTACGTGTCAGTTTGCGGCGACTGACCGGGGTCAGATGACCCACAACGGCGGACAACAGGCTATCCAGCTCAAGAAACAGCTGCGCGTCACTCATTATCCGCCCTGGCACTCAGGGTGTTCAGGGTGCCCTTGAAATCAACGTCCCATCCGGTCGCGTCCAGCCCCATCATTTCGGCATAGTCAGGTTCGTCTCGTGCCGTAATTACGGGGCGGCCCTGTGCGTCCCGGCTGACCAGCCTGACCTCATCAACTGGCAGACCGAAAAGAACATCGGCGCAGTTATTGCTGAGGATATCGGCTGAGAAGGAGACTTCACGGGCGCGCTTGTCAGGGTTAAAAATCAGGTCGGGCTGATGCACCTTTGCCCAGGCGAGGATGGCAAGACTCAGCTGATCAAAGTCCCCCGGGTAGTCCAGCACAATGATCTCGAGATGATAGCGGTACTCGAAGGATGCTGATTCCTGGCCGGTCGCCACAAGCGCGCCTTTACGGACACCCATCCAGAGATTATCCGGGTTATCCCTGAGCCACGGCACCGCCTGATTGAGTTGCTGTCGCAGCACATCAGCTTTCAGCATTGACATAATGATGCCTCAGAAAAAACGGCCGCAGGTGCGGCCGGTGATTTGTTACTGCTGGCTCTGGCTGTCAGCAGATGTCTGACCATCATCAATACCGTGCTTGTATTGCAGATGATCGGCGTAAGTCTGCACGTCAGCGCGGAACGCTTCTTTATCATCGCTGATCACTTTATCGGTGAGCGCTTTAGCCACGACACCTGATTTGTCAGTAAACGCCGCCGCGATAACGTCAAAATTACTGCCGCAGGTCTGACGAACACTGGCTTCATCGCTCAGTGTCAGATGATCCACAAACTCTGTTACTGCGGTGCTGACCTCTTCCGCTGAGGGTGCGACATAAGCCTGTTCAGCAATACTGCTGATGATGGTATCGCTGCGAAGTGTATCGAGCGCGGTGCGCTGAATGGTGCTTGCCTTGATCATGACTGATTCCTCTTTGACGGTATAAAAATGGCGTCTGAGCCAGCTGAAAATCCACATGGTCATCCCCTGTGGCTATTTCAGGCACTGCTGCCTGATGTAGTCCTGTAATCCGGTTATCTGCTGTCGGGCTGTTTCGATGCGCTGCCGGAGGGTGAAATAATCCCGCCGAGCGGCGTCAGTAAGTCGGGCGCGGGCTGCATCAGCCATGCGGGCGGCGCCGGAGGATTTACCCGCTGGCACGGCGGGGCAGTCTGCGTGGAGCTGCAACCGCTGACGGCCAGCGTCAACATCGCGCTGCAAATCATTAATCTGGTGTTGCGCACTTGCGAGCGCCTCCGTGTGGGTTTTGTCGAGGGCGGCCAGCTGCTGCTGGCGCTGGTTAATATCGGTGATGGTGGCGGCCTGCTGTTTCGCCAGCTGCTGAGACTGCTGTGCGGTGATGCGCCAGGCTACGGCTTTACTGTGGTAGTGATCAGCAGCCCAGCCCAGACCGGTTATGGCAACAACGACCGCAAGCGTCAGGCCGGTTTTAATAACCATCAGCTTTTACCCATCAGAGTTGCTGCGTACTCAATAAGATAGAGCTTTGGCGCTATCCAGATTTTCAGCCAGCTTAAATCGAGCAGTGTGGATACCACCCACATGAACCAAATAACCAGCACAGCGCCCGCTGGCATAATGGTCATCGACAACTCTCCTCTTTTATCCCAGACCAGCGTAGGGATGTAGCGAGGCTTTCCTCTGTTCCATGAGCAATCATCATCGCCCAGCACGCCATCCCCAATACGGCGAAACTGTTTACGCATCAGGAGAACAACTGGCGGGATAGTGGCGACAGCAATCAGCGTTATCACAAGGCTGTGCACAAAATTCCAGACCAGCAGCTGATGTACCACGTCAGGGATTTGTGCCTGGCTGAATGACACTGCCGCATCGATGCCATCACTGGCTTTTTGCAGCAGGTCAAGCAGGATTTTTTGGGCCTGAGCGTTCATGGATCCCCCTTTTTATGAATTAGCCAGATCGAGCGCGCGAACGAATACGCCATATTCGTAGGGCTGACTGCCGTTCTCGTGTCTGATGATGGCCTGCAACAGCGGGAACAGTTTTCGGCTGTCGGTCAGGTCGACTGGCTTATCAGCATCCGTACCCGTTGCCTGCGCCACGCTGCTGATATAGGCCTGTGTGTCGTTTTCGTTCGGCGGTGCCCAGCGCTGGATAATTTCGGTGATGGTTTTCAGTTCATATTTTCGCTGGTAGTTGCGCAGAATGACGATCATCGCGCGAATGCCATATTCAGGTTTGATGAACTGACAGAACGACTTATCTGTGCGCTGCGCCAGCGGAATCAGCCCCTGCCAGTCATCGCCCCAGCGAATATTGCCGGGGTTGTTATTACGGATTCCCCGAGTTTTATCACTGCCCTGCATTTTGATTCCCTCTCAGTAAATGGCCGACATTACCCCGAGCGCGGCAGACTGCCACGCAGAGCAGGAGGTTTATCAGTACCTCGCTCCAGTCGGTATAAAAGTATTCGCCGGTCAGCACCCGGATAGTGACTGAGGCGGCGGAGACCGTCAGCAGCCAGGCCAGCCAGCCCATCAGGCGATTATGCTGTGATTTGCCGCGCCGGAATGTCAGCAATCGCATAGCCGTTATGGCGCAGATGACAGCGTTAGCATTCAGCATCAGCCACTCATAGTGCTGCGCGACCCATCCGATCGGATCGCTGAGGAAAATAATGAAACCATTCGCCATCAGCCACCTCCCCGAAAGCGTGACAGGAGCGACGGACCATCTTTGCTGCTGAGCGCCATCAGAATGCGAACCACTGCCGCCGAAGCCACCAGAGCACCGATGGGCATATCGACGGCGGTATTATGTGGCGTCACAGCCTCAATCAGGCTTGCGGTGAAGGGGGCGGCCACCAATCCGATGGCGAACGACAGCGCTCCGAGAAAAAGCCGCCACCATATGCAGAAGTCACTGGCTGACGCCACGAAGATTGCCGCGCCAGCAAACGCTCCGATTACGGTCGGTCCGTCAAGCGGGCCGAACAGACTAACGAGGGTGACACCGGTTACAGCTGCCGTAGCTACACCGGTGCCAGTTAAAGGCTCTGTCACTGTGTGCTCCTTAAAGCCAGCTGCTGCGATAGCGCTGCCGCGTATTCCAGCGCGCTGTTTTTGTCAGTCCCATAGCTGTACGGTCTCCCTTGTGTTGCTTTTCCTGATTTCCGGCAGGTAAACCGCCGTACCTGCTGGCAACAGCGGCCCCAGCTCACATAAGCCCGGGTTGGCTTCATAAACCTGCCCGGTCACGCCAGCGCATTTTCCATATGCGCGCCAGCATATAAGGTCTACCGTGTCGCCCTGTTGAGCTATTACGTTCATCTACACAATCTCTGCCAAACCGCGCGGCAGGCCCATGATGTCGCGGAGCGCCCACTGACTGTCCCGCCAGACCCCGTCTATCTGCGTGGTAAGTGCTTCGGCGTGTTTCTCGCCATCCCGCGTGGTATCAATATCCCGATACCCCTCCAGGAGCAGCGCTTTGGCGGTAAACCACACGGCACGCTTGTAGCGCAGGATAAGCACGGATTCACCGCCGATTCTGTCCGCTGGCATGCCAGCCAGATCGTCGTAACCTGCGGCCTGCTGCACGGCGCGCCACTCTGCCAGTTCACTGTTGACCCGGGCCATGCCTTCACGGCAGGCATGCAGCAATCTGTTATCCGTAACCTGACCGTCGAGCCGTACAGCCAGGCGCATTTCTGCGGCGTCCATGTCCGGCCAGAAATCGCTGTTAGCGATTTTCATGTCGCTGGTCGGATTGACTGAAACCAGGCTCATGCTTTATCTCCCAAAAGGTCGGGCGGTGGACGGCGGGGAAACAGTGGATCTCAGACCGCTGCTACACCGCCGTGCCGCCCGGTGCGCGGGGGCACGTTCGTTTAACAGGCTGACTTACTCAGCCTGTTTATTGTTCTCACCTTCAGCTGCGGGCGGTGCCGGTGGCGCATTGTCCGGCGAGCTGTCAGCCTGGGCAGAAGCCTGCTCGCTTCGGGCGATGGCCCGGCGCAGGGTATCGATCTCTTTCTTAACCCCCGCACCGTCATTCAGCGTCATAGCCTGAAGGAGGTATTCCAGTGCTTTTTGCTGCATATCGGCGTCACCGTGGCGAAGGGTCAACCCCAGCAACTTGAACAGCTTGGCGCGGACGGCATCGGGCATATCCTCTTCCGCCATAACCTCATCAAGCCGCAGCAGCATGGATGCGGGCAGCGGGCGCGCTGCGGTATCAAGCTTGACCGCCGACAGCGCCGGGTTGCAGATCTCTTCCACAAAGAACGCGGCCGGCGTGCGGTTCCAGTCATCCGGCAGCGGCAGCTTGTGACGCACAATGTACTCAATCAGCGGCATGGCTTCTTCTGCACAACCAGCGTCAATCATCCAGGTGGCGCACATCACGACAACCTTGTCGGGGCGGCCACTGTCAGCCGCCAGCGTGCCGTCAATCCAGCCCTGGTAATCCGGCAGCAATTCGCGCTTAAGCTCCGCTTTACGCTTGTTGCTCTGGATACCCTTCAGGCGTTTCTCATCCTGATATAACCGGTGCAGGATCCGTTCTTCGTCAGAAAGCGCTGGCAACTGTGGCGACCTTCCAGACGCCTTGATTGCTGCGTGCATCTGGCGATGAAGAAAAGCGGGTGTCGGCATGATCTTTTCCTCTTACTGCTGACTTGTGTTTTCGCCCGCCCAGGTGATGCCTTCCACCAGGCAGCCGAAGCCGTAATCTTCAATCACGTAAGCGTCATTACTTGAGCTGTACGTCGCGATACGGTTGTACTCCGGCTCTTCACGGATGGCCTTGCGGTGCGCCGAAATCTGCCAGTAAATCGACAGGTTAGCGAATGACGTAATCAGCATGGCGCCAGCCGGGAAGTACGGTGCGATATAGGTCGGCATATTGCCGATGCGCTGTTGCGCAATCAGCAGCTGGCCTGCGAGCGCTTCACTGTTAGGGTTGGTCTGACTGAGCGCATTCACGATCGGGAATTCGCGCTCGTTCATCAGGTCGCGGCCGGTAATGACAACCAGATCGGGATGGTCGATATACCAGGGATCGAGCAGCTGGCGCGCCGCATCGCGGGCCATCGAGTCCAGATTGCCGTAATCACCCTTTTTAACGATGGTGTTATTGTCGTCTCGGCTGGTAATGGTTTTCCCGGTCAGAACGCGCTCAGGTGCGCGTTCACGATACTTCTGTAGCCAGCCGATATTGACGTCCTGCAACAGCGGATTGCTGGCAAAATCAGACTTCTTAGCCCGTGATGTGCCGTTGAAACCGATCATCAGGCGGTCCAGCGCGGTGCGCTGAACAATCTGATTGCTCAGGCGCACCTGAAAATCAGGAAATTTCGCCCAGGCATCCAGCTTGCTATAGGCAATATAGGTGTCGGTGTTGGTCTGCTCGCAGCGGTATCGATCCTCGTCCAGCGTATCGACAGCGCGAGGCTCGCGACGGTCAGTATTGGACGTGTTAGTGCTTGCCAGTGGGCCGCTGACGCCCAGGCCAATTTTTTCGCCTTCCTGCTCATCAACGCCGATAATGTTAATACGCTTGAGCATTTCGCTGGAGTTCTGGATCTTGTCTTCGAGGCGCTGTTCAACGCTCGGATCCACGCTGAATTCAATCCCGCGCTGCACGTCCTGGAGCGTGGCGCCATTAAGCTGCGCCTGCTTTGCCAGGTAAGCGTTAAACTTGACGCGGGTGTCGTTCTTCATTGCTGCCATGTTGTTTTTCTCCGTTCGCCCGATCAGTAATCCACTTCGGTTTCTGTTTTCTCTTTACCCGTGGCAGGCGGTCGCTGCGCGTACTGCTGCGGCTCACTCTCCAGCTGCGCTCTGAGGGCGTTATGATCCTGCTCCAGCTGGCTGAATCGCTGTTCCAGCGCGGTTAATGCATCCTTTTTCACGGTATTGCCAAAGCTGTTAAGCAATTCAGCCTGGCTTTGTGCGATCAGCTCAACGGCGTTCTGTAGCTCAGTGGTGTTCTGCTCCTGCTTTTTGGCATTACCAAACAGCAGGGAGCTGATACGGGTGAAAAATTGCGTGCCGCCCTCTGGCTGCTCTGGTTCTTCTTCAGCAAACGCCAGCGTAATTTCTTCTGCCGCCGTAAACAGCGCACCGGGTACCGAGTGACGGGCCGCCAGCGGGCTGGCTGTCGGATTCTGGGCGCAGAACTGAAGATAGGAGGTGCCCAGACTGGCCGGGTTATCGGTTACTGCCATGCCCATCAGGTAGGGCGTACCGGTATCGGCAAAATCCGGGGCGATTTCCACGCTGGAATAGACCTTCTGGGCCTTGCGGTTCAGCGCAACCAGTTCATCGGTAGGATTAAGCTGTGCATAAAGCCCAAGTTTGCCTTTAAGCGGGCCATCCGGGATCGCTTCCGCTTTTAACGCGACGACATCGCCATATGCGCCAAAGGGCGCAGTGTCCGCGCTGACCATGGGTGCGTAGCCTCTGATGTGCTCGCAGTTAATGCGCGCACCGTACACTTCCGGGTTGTATGACGCTGCTGCACCCTCAATCCATTCACGCTGAATAACGCGGCCGTCAGTGGTTGCGCCCTCTACAGCGATCCGCTGCCAGTCGGTTACTTTTTTCTTTGCAGCCATTTTTATGCTCCGGTTCGATTCGGTTCTGGTGCCTATGTTGAGCACCCCACGGACGGGCGGCAACGTGTTCGCCGTGTCAGCGCAAGGCGACACGCCCCGCCGATACTGCATCGCGCGCGGGCGCGATACGCTCTGCGCCATGGAAAACACCGATCTGAAATCACAGGCAAAAAATCTCTACTGGATGGGGCGTGATATGCGTGCCATCTCGCAAAGCCTGGGCATCAACATCAACACGCTCTACAGCTGGCGCCGCCGTGATAAATGGGACGAGATCAGCTTGGCCGGGCGTGCGCATGATCGCGCCCTGGTGCGCTGGCTGGAGCTGAACAACAAGCCCGCTGATGAACTGACCGCCCGTGATTTTAAGGTGATGGACTTTTACAGCCGCCAGATAGCGCGCTTTGAACGTGCGCTTCAGCGGCAGGACGATGGCGAGCGGAAGAAGAAAAAGGGGCCGAAAAACTTTCTCAGTCCCGAACAGATTGACGCCCTGCGACAGAATGCACTCGATACGTTTTATGACTATCAGCTGGGATGGCTGAAACAGCGCGAGCTGGGTCAGCGCATCCGCATGATTCTGAAGTCAAGACAGGTCGGCGCGTCCTGGTACTTTGCGCGTGAAGCCTTACTTGATGCGCTTGATTCCGGCCGCAACCAGATTTTCCTGTCGGCCAGCCGCAATCAGGCACTGAACTTTAAACGGTTTATTCAGCGCTGGGTGAAAGAGGTCTGCGACGTCGAGCTGACGGGCGGAAATGAAATGGTGCTGGCGAACGGGGCAACGCTGTATTTCCTCGGCACGTCTGCCGCAACAGCACAGTCGTACACGGGAAACCTCTATTTTGATGAATTTTTCTGGGTCAATAATTTCCTGAAACTGCGCAAGGTCGCGGCAGGTATGGCGACGCACGACAAGGCCGGCCTGACCCTGACTTACTTTTCCACGCCATCCAGTGAAGAGCATGAAGCCTATAAGTTCTGGACGGGCGATCTGTACAACAGCCATCGCCCGCGCGACAAACGTGTCGATATTCCGCTGACGCACGACGCACTTCAGCACGGCCTGTTATGCGATGACGGTGCCTGGCGACAGATCCTGACGATTAAGGATGCTATTGAGAAAGGACTCGATCAGGTCACGCTCAGCACCATAGAAAATGAAACTCCGCCTGATGATTTCCTGAATCTATATATGTGCCAGTTCGTAGCACGCGGTCAGCGGGCCTTTGACTACAACAGCCTTATTCGCTGCGGTATTGACGGGGTTGATGAGTGGGGCGACTGGCGCCCGGATGCACCCAGCCCCATGGGCGATCGTGAGGTCTGGCTGGGATATGACCCGAACGGCAGCAGTGGCAACGGCGACAGCGCCGGACTGGTTGCCGTGGTTCCGCCGTCCGTGCCGGGCGGCAAGTTCCGCGTTATCGAAATTATGCAGATTCAGGGGCTGCCGTTCGAAGCGCAGGCGGAAGTTATCCGGCAGTTTACCCTGCGCTATAACGTGACGCACATCGGCATAGATGGCACAGGCGTCGGCGAGTCAGTGGGTAACCTTGTCAAAAACTTTTTCCCGGCCGCTGTCGTGCATAACTACAGCGTGAGCCTCAAGCGTGCGCTGGTCATGAAGGCGCAGATGCTGATTCGTGGCGGACGCTTTGAATATGACGCAGGGCTTCTCGATCTGGTCAGCGCCTTTATGACTATTCGCCGGGTAGTCACGCCGGGCGGGGTAATGACTTACGAATCCGATCGCGCGCGCGGCAGTAACCATGGCGATCTTGCCTGGGCGACGATGCACGCGCTGATTAACGAGCCAATTGGCGCAGAAATGGCCGCAGAAGGCGGCGTCTGGGAGTTTTAATTATGTCAGATACCACAGCAGGCAATGCCGCCTGGCTTGATATGGGTAAGGTTGCACAGGCCGCTATGTCGGCTGGTACGCCATCCGCTGCCGTGGAGCAGGGGAGCGCGCCGGTTGAGACGTTCAGCGCGATTACGCTGGATTCACCCGTCCCGCTTCACGGCTGGGGCGATTTTCTGGACTGCATGGAATGTGCTAAAAACGGGCGGTACTACGAAACTCCCATCAGCTTTTATGAGCTGGCCCGTTTGTTTGGCGTGGCACCCTATCACCAGTCTGCCCTCTATTTTAAACGTAACGTTATCGCGGAGTGCTGGAAGCCGCACCCCTGGCTGACACGGCATGATGTTAACGCTGTGGTTCTGGATTACCTGGTCTTTGGTAACGCCTACCTTGCGGTTGAAAAAAATCGTCTGGGCACGCCGGTAAGGCTTCGCCATATCCCGGCTAAATACACACGTCGTGGCGTTGACCTGGAAACCTACTGGTTTGTGCAGAATGATGTGCAGGATTTTTCTTATGCACCGGGTAGTGTCTGTCACATCCTCAACCCGGAAATCCATCAGGAAATTTACGGTCTGCCTGAATATCTGGCGGTCATGATGTCGGTTTATCTGAACAGCGACGCAACAATGTTCCGCCGTAACTATTTCATCAACGGCAGCCACGCCGGGAAACTCATCTACGTTTCTGACGCGCTGGCGAACCCGCGCCAGATTGATGATCTGAAAAAATCCCTGGCGGGCGTCAACGGGCAGAAAGCCTTCAAAAATATCCTGGTGTATGCGGCAGGCGGGAAGAAGGACGGGATCCAGATTATGCCGTTCAGCGAGATCACGGCAAAAGACGATTTCAGCAGCATAAAAAATATTACCCGAAACGACATGCTGGCTGCGCATCGCGTCCCGCCGCAGCTGATGGGTATCATCCCTAACGAGGCTTCTGGGTTTGGTGACGTTGAGAAGGCAGCAAAAGTATTCGCCATAAATGAGCTTTATCCGATTATGTCGAGCCTTAAGCACCTTAACGACTGGATCGGCGCGCCCGTGTTCGACTTTAACCCCTATGCACTGGCAGAGGTATCGCAGGGTGGATAAGGCAATCATATTTGGCAGCGGGCCATCACTTACAGCGAAGGATGCAAACATCGCTGCGTCATCGGGCTGGCCGCTGATTACAGTGAATTCCAGCTGGCAGATGGTACCCGACTGTGACGTCATCTATGCGGGCGATCTGGAGTGGTGGGAACAGAATCACGCGCTGATCACGTCAGATGCAGAGCGCTGGACGTGTCACCCGCTGGCTGCGCAGCGTTACCGGCTGAAACTTCACGTCGCCCGAGGTTCCTATAACTCAGGCATGCGCGCAATACAGTTTGCCGTCAGCCAGGGTGCCCGGCGCATCCTGCTTCTGGGTTTTGACTGCTGCACCCGTTCCGGGACGCACTGGCATGGTGATCACCCTGCCGGGCTGAGAAATCCCGTACCGGATACGCCCGCACGCTGGCTGCGTCACTTTGAATCGATCGCCTTCCTGCGTGACGCTGCCGACATCATCAACTGCTCACGTGCAACCCAGCTTACGCAGTTCCGCCGCATGGCGCTGAATGATGCGCTGGCGCTTCCTTCCGGGGATTGGCTATGACCATACCGCTTTTAATCAATGGCATGCAGGGGCTGGGTGACAACATCTACCAGCGTGCTTTCATCCGTCACCTGCCGGGCTGCTGGCTGGCGACGGCCTGGCCTGAAATCTATGAGGGCCTGGACGTGCATTTCGTGCGCTCCGGGACTCGACTTCGCACCCAGCGAAAAAACGAGATGCTATCGCGCGTGCGGTATGAAGCGCCGCCTGTCGATGCCAGAACTTTACGCATTGGTTATGGCGCATCCGCGCTGGCGCAGGGTTCCATCATTGACGCAATGCGAAAGCAGTTTGGGGTATCAAATCCCGTCTTTGATCTGCCTGACTTTGGCGCACTGCCGGTACGGGCATCACGGCCGGTCGCGCTTATCAGGCCGGTAACGGCCCGCCGGGAATGGCTGAATCAGGCCCGTAACCCCGATCCCGCATACATCGCTCAGGCTGCGCGCATACTCCGTCGCCACTTTTACGTGGTCAGTGTTGCTGACCTTGCTGACGGCGAGGAATGGCTGGTTGGTGAGCCACTCGAAGCCGATCTGTATCTGCACAGTGGTGAACTCAGTGTTACGCAGCTGCTGGCGCTGACCGATAAAGCCGCCGTTGTCGTCGGCGGCGTGGGCTGGATTGTGCCTGCGGCTGTCAGTTACGGTACGCCGCTTTATGTGGTGCAGGGCGGGTGTGGCGGTCATAACGCGCCGCACATTATTACCGATCCCCGAATGAACCTGCGCCGCGTCGGATGGGCGAGGCCGGATAATTACTGCATGTGCGGGCAGATGGCGCACGCATGCAGCAAGCGCATTACGCAATTCGATGAAAAATTTACGAGGTGGCTACATGAAAATGTTCTCTGATCACGTCCGCAATGGTCTGGTGTTCCTGCCTGAGATTGGCGTAGGCCGGTTTCCGGTACCGAAACAGCGCCCGTACGATGCCGGATACTTTGCCCGCTATCAGCGTATGGCAAAAACACCGATGGGTCGTGCCCTGACGCAGGCCCGGATCGCACTGGTTGCGCGGCATTACGCGGGCACCCTGTTGGACGTGGGCGTCGGGTCGGGTCAGTTTGTATTGGAGCGAAATCATACTCTGGGTTATGACGTTAATCCGGCAGGGATTGAATGGCTTAAATCTCACGGCCGCTGGGCTGACCTGTACGGTGACTGCTATCTGGCGTTGAGCTTCTGGGATGCGCTGGAACACATTGACGATCCCGAGGCCGCCGTTGCCCGCGCGAAAAAATGGGTCTTTGTTTCCATTCCGATATTCCGTGATGCCGATCATTTGCTGCGGTCGCGGCACTTCAGGAAGGATGAACACATCTGGTACTTCACCCACGCGGGGCTGCTTCGCTGGTTCGATGAGCAGGGCTTTGACTGCCGGGAATGGAACGAGGCTGAAACGTCTTTGGGGCGTGATGGCATCCATTCCTATGCGTTCGAGCGTCGCCACTCCCCTGCATAACACCTGACATAATCATGCACCTGCTGACCGGCCCATAGCGGCCGGTTTTTTTATGCCCTTCATCCTCTGAATCTTTATCAGATCCCATCTCGCCACAATTCCGATACCTGCCAGCGATAACAACGCACTGTAACGCGTTCTAAGGCCATTAGGCTCTTACAGGGTGCTGCGCCATTCCTGCGAAGAAATACGCCGTACAAGGCACAGCCAGCCTGACAGGACGATCGGGCAGGGTGGTCTCACCATGCCCCGTAGCGGGCGCGTGTCCCCCACCACACCCGCACGCGGTTTATGCATGAAATTGTGCAACTTTCAGATGCACCAATGTCCCGCCAGCACTGACGGGACGGGGTATCAATCATAAAAAATTTACTTTCAGAATTGCGCAGAATTGTGCAGTGCATTATCAGGGCAAAAAAAAGAGCCACTGTGAGTGGCTCTTGAAGAGTTAAAATCTTTTACTCAATAATGCTTATGTCTATAAGCCATAAGGGATACGACGTTTGTTTCTGTATCTTCAGCACTCGCCTCAAAGCTGACTGGATGTCCAATAAGTTTTTCGAATGCAGAAGGCAAAATGTTGAGACTGTGAGCAAGGCATTTTTTGTCCATACCAATGTCATTCATCAAGAAATTCAGTGCGTTGTTAAAGAACTCTGGTTTTTCTTGGGGAATCAGAAAATCTTCTTTTTCATCAATAGCTTCCCCCTTACGTTTGAGACCAAAAAAAGCCGTCTTATATTGGGTATCAGTCAAGAGAGCAAGCTGATGTGCCCTGTAGATTATCGCCGCTTTACTCACTTTCCAGGCAAGTTTGAACTCGCTTAAACCCTGCCAGTTGATACGCCCTCCAACAGGACGTGGGAAATATTTTGCCATTGAAGCCCTCGGGAGCAATAGAGCTGAGGCAAAGCGATTAGCTTGAGATTCCGTGACCCTATCTCCCGTCATCACACCACTATGCAGGATCAGATGACCAACTTCGTGGGCAATATCAAACCGCTGCCGACATGGAGACTTTTTAGCCGTGTTTCTGACTATGAATGGTCTTTCAAGAGGAACGGACAGAGCATCCACCTCATCTGAAACAGAGTCGAAAGAGGTGACAAAGGCACCAAGTTTTTCAGCGAGGCGAGTCATATTATCGATTGGCCCAAGACCTAAGCTCCAATCAGCACGGCATTTTTCTGCAACCTCTTCAATGTCCTCTTGTGTCTGGGCTGTAAAAGCTGGAAAGCGAACCGGGGGCAGATCCAAGTGCATCTCAAATAGGTCTACCAGGCGTCCATAAAGCTCTGCCTTAGCCAGGGTGGAAAGCTTAGTTGAAACGCGCGTACTGCTAAGCTTACGGAAATGCACAATTTCTTCATTAACTCTGGGTAGAACCTGAATGCGGAAAAAATCAGGCTCTACCTCCAGAACGGCGGCTAATTCTCTCGTAAGCTCGGGAGTAGGGACAGCCGTGCCGGATTCCAGCCGCTGTATATACTGACGGGTCTTTCCGACCCGATCAGCAACTTGCTCCAACGACCGCTCGTTGTACAGGCGAGCCAATCGCAAATTAGAACCGTTAAACACTATTCACCTACTAATCATCTTTAGAGTTTTCTTTCTTTTCAGGCTGTGGAGCCTTAATAGGATCGAGTTCAATTGAAACTGAAGATGGTGGAGTATCATCCGTAGAATGAAGCACAGGAGGAGTACGGCCATCACCATATGTCCACTTTGACACAATTTCATCAAGCGCATTAGTACCAATGAAATGAACGCGAGCACCTTCACCTTCAAACTCAGGTTTTTCAACTATAAAACGGTGCAGAGTAGGGGTTGTGAGTTGTGGCTCAAAGAGTTGATCCACTTCATTTCTGCGAAAGAAACCGGGTTTTTTAGGATTCTCGGGATCGTCAGCAAAAAAACGTACAGGAATATTCTCAATATTGAACGTCACATCCATGCCTGGATGGGTGAGCTGCAACCAGTGGTGCTGTCCGCTCAGGCATAAGGCGATCAACATCTGCCGTTGCCTGCCAAATGTGCAAGTTCCACGAGTATAATTGTCGTCATGCGCCGTAGATAATTGTTCATAGGTACGGTCAAGCACCTGCAAAAGCTCTTCAGCAATGAGTGAAAGACGATCTTCGTTTAGCTGTGGGTAAAAGTCCCATGGGGAACGGTAATTAGCCATTTAGACAATCCTTAAGTTGCAAAAAGTTGTTTTTGTCAACCTGCATATTGGTGCGTATTTTTAATTTTGTCAACTGACTTAAAGGACTGATCTCACAATTTTTCAAAATTCCCTTCTGACAGAATTTTTATTATATTTCTATTTGTTATCATCAAAAAATCCACTCGTTTAGCATTGCATCATCAGCACATCTATAGCACCCATTCCCTATTGATGGATTGGTTTTGCTCAGTTCTGAGCCACAACAGCACCAGCGGCGCACGGGCCTGATCACCAGCTCATCACCGTTCCGTAAAATCGCCTCGCGATTATCATCCAGCCGTATACGCGCCCCCCTGCTCAGGGCCGCAGTGAGATCAGGCATGTAGGTCATGCCCTGTGCAGCGCAGAGGGCTATCACCGCAGCGGTTAATTCATCTGAAATCTGAAGCACTGGCGGCGGTGCCGGCGGTAAATTGTGCGATTTTTTCTCATTTCGGCAGCTGTTGCGCATAACCCTGAGTGCCGCATGGCGTTCCTGGCGTGTTAATGACGCTGGGACGCGCAATTTTTCGGCGGGTAACTCTGTCGATAACTCACGGGTTCTGCTGATTTTTTGGTCGCACGTAGAGTTATTGACAGAACTCCAAGGGGCGTCAGGGACGCCCTGAAGGTCAAAAGATCCAGAAGCGGAGGCGGTTTTAACCTCCTGTTTTTTGCGGATAGTCCACGTTTTCAGCCGCGTGCATTGCCGTGAATCCTCACCGATGTGCGGTGACCAGACACCCGTGATTTTGCGCGTTGTCTCGCCGTAGGCATTTGGCTCTTCACTGTCCTCATAGGCAACGCGAACTGCATAGCACTCGCGCGGAATGAGCACGCCGCCTTGTTTCTGTATGTAGGTGGCAAAACAGCCCGCATCAGCTGCGGCCGCTACTGCGTCCATTAAAGGATCCGGCAGCAGCGATGCGCCGCGCCGGTAGGTACCGGCCTTAATCATGATGCTGGTTAACTGGTTACTCAGTTTGCGGAGTTCACGATAGACCGTAACGGGCGGCTGGCCGACCGGCTGAAACTGGCGCAGGCGATGTTGGGATGCCCAGGCCATAGCAAGGCGGGCCGTTTCCCGGAGCGGGCGGCCTGTCTCTTTGTCTGTTTCGCCGTCGAGCGCATAACCATCAATATTTTTACTGATGTACTTCGCAACGTATGCGGTCGCGCTGCCTTTCCGGGGATCCATCTTTTTGGCCTTAAAACGGGCTGCTGTATTTTTCCCCAGCTCCGCGCGATCTTCGCGCGTGAAGTAATCGCGGAGAATCTCTAATGCAGGCTTAACTTCGTCAGGCGGGAGGAAGATCAGCACATGCCAGTGCGGTGTGCTGTCGTGATGCGGCTCAGCAACGCGAAAACCGTATGGCCTTAAATCATGGCGTTTCAGTTTGGCCGTAGCCCGGCCCCAGACCTTACAAAGATATTTTTGCGCATCAGAAGGGGTGGCGCCGTTCCACTTAGGGTTGGCGTGGCCGCTATGGTTATTGCTGTGATACCGGGAGGGGCAGGTAATTGTCAGAAACAGCCCTGTATCACCGCGCGACATGGCTATCTGTTCGACGCCCATCATGCGGGCCATCAATTCATGTCGGCGGATCGCGGGGTTGCTGACGCTTGCCAGTGCCATTGCTTCCAGCGACGCGACATTGCCGTCTTCATCTTCAAGCTCATGCGCGGCGATGAACTGCCGGTTTTTCCGGCGCTGTTCCTGCCATGCAGACAGTGCATCCTGGCTGACGTAAGGATTGCGGCGTCTGTGAATCTGACTAATTGCCCGCAACTGGCATTCCCGCCAGTCGTTACGTAGCCGCCAGACCTGCCGCCCCCACCAATCCGCGCTCATCATTCTGCCCAGCGCAGACAGGCACAGCAGTTTATCAAAGCGTTTATTCAGGGAGCGCCAGAAGGGCGGACGGATACGTAGGGTGCTTACCTCGCGACCAACATGGCGATAAAGCCATAACAGGTCTTCATCGCTCAAATCTTCCAGTTCTGCTTTCAGCGCCCGGCACTCAGTGAAAAACATTTCGCTGATTTGTGATGCCAGCGAACTACCCCAGGTAAGAACCTGGCGTCGCGTCTGTTCAGGCAGATGCGGCCAGCGCCGGAACCAGTACGCGCCCAACTCTGAAGGGGTGGCGCGGGCAGTATGTTTTTCCCGGACGGCATCCAGCCGCATGATGGCCTTCAGAATGGTATTACTGAGATATGCATCACGCTGTTCAGGCGGGCGATTGCGCTGGAGCCAGTCGATCTTATTTAGCAGAGGCTGACGAAGGAAAACGGGAAGTGTATTGATCCGTGACAGAATACCGTCAGCAGATTGTGACCACTGCTGGCGCTCATCCAGCCAGGCGTCACGCTCTTTAAGTGCGACGCACCGTGCTATTGCGCGTGCGGCTGACTGCTGGCGTGCATCAAATTCTTCAGCCGTGATCTGCGGCGTTTCTTCGCGTGGATTCAATGCAGGCCGGGCTGCATTCCATGGGTAAAAACCGGGCGGCTGAGGTGCCGCACCGGTAAAGGGTGGTGGTGGTGAGGGGGAGATGCGTCCGTGAGAATGGTTACTCATTCACATACGCCAGCGTAATGACTAAGGCAGGTCCCCGGCTCAGAACTTTCTGCTAAAAGATCAAACTGTCGGCCGCCACGCGTCGTTAGCGCCCAATCCCGGTAGGTTTCAATGCCGTGTGTATGCAACGTAACAAAATCATTGCGGCGCTCTGATTTGACGGGATCCTGTGTAGACGGGAAAAACGTTGAATTACCCCGGCGCGAGCAGGCGGCAACAATTTTCTCCCATTCGGCGACGCGTCTGATTTCCTCCGGCCACCGCTGAAAAATCTCTGCGAGTTCGGATTTGCGCGCATGGATGCATGGCATACAGCCCACCCGCGAACATCCCTGCTCATATAGTGGGTTAGGTTTGATGCCAAAATGACGAGCCAGCCTGAACACGTCCTCATGCTGCCAATGCAGGATCGGGCGATAAATTGCGAGGCGCGGGCCAATATCAAAACCCTCCTCCCACTCTGCCAGCAGCGCCCGTTCCGGAGACTCCTGCGCGCGAACTCCCTGCCATGAAACAACCTTTTTTCCGTCCCCAATCAGAGGATCGACAATCTGCACCTTAATAGGCTCATGTTTCAGCTCAAACGTGCAAAAACGCACCTTGGTTGATGGGAACCGGCCTTTCCACATGCACAGATCCAGAAACGGCACGCCCGTCGGGTGGAGTACGGACAGCGCCCGTTCGATAGTTTGTCCCGCTTCAGCGTCAGTCATTCCACAGTCGGTGACCAGTGTCTGCGCCCACACTCGCGCAATAAAATCGCGTTTTTTGATAATGCGTTCTGAAAAATCTGCACGGACACGTCTGATAGGACCGAGCCTGTTTTCCAGATAGTCCAGATACTCCATTGTCTGCGGGTGTTCGTGTCCGGTATCCGCAAAAACTCGCACTGTCTCCACGCCATTCAGCAATGCAAACAACCATTGCGCGAGCGAATCCTTGCCGCCTGAAACAGAAACTATATTTACGGCGTTTTTTTGATAAATGCGCTCATCTGTCACTGACCAGCCCAAGGGATGATGCTTGATTGCGAAAGTTGTCATGGTGCCCATCCTGTTTTCATTTTCCGAATTTCAACCGGATAAACCGGAATAGCTTTCAGCTCACCATCATCAAGCGAGGCAAGTTGCTGAGATATGAGGCGACATTCAAACTCACTGAGCTGGCGGATATAACCCTGACCAGTTCTGGCGTCAGTGAATACAAAAGCAGCGGCGGTAATCTCGACTGATTTACTCATGTCCGGCCCCCGGCAATTCCGGCCAGGGTGTCTGCCATCCATAACCAAACGGCATGCAGTCTTTGCAGGCATCAGTGCCGGTACAGGCGCAACTGGTATCCTCAAACACGCCACTTTCTTCCATCGCCGCATATGTGGTATCGCCACAGCACGGGCCACAGTCAGGACACATGCCACCGCCAGCGCATCCGCAGCCTTCACAAACTTTGAGTGTGCCGATCAATTCATCCGCTTTACCGCGTGACTTAGCACTCACCGATCGCTGAACGTTGATTTCATGCAGGCGGAACGGGGCATAAACTTTGCGGGTTTCGGCTGTGTCGCTGCCGGAGAAAGTCGCCAGGGCACCGTGCTTTCTGTTGAGTTCCAGCAGCGTTTTTACCAGGTTCTGATGCTGGACAAGGCCAAATGCAGATGCGTAGTAGCTCGTAAAATTGGCTGTGGCGCTGGCAGGAAGATAGGGGGGATCACAGTAAATGGCGGTATCGGGTGCGGCATACGTCAGCAGCGTGGTACGAAAATCAGCGCAGAGGAAAATGGCTTTTGTGTCCCGCGCTTTCTCAGCAAACAGGCGAATTTCTTTTGCGGGAAAATAAACGCGCTTGTAGTGGCCGAACGGCACATTCAGTTCGCCTTTCTGATTGTAGCGGATCATCCCGTTGTAGCCGTGACGATTCAGGTACAGAAATCGAGCTGCCTGTGCCCATCCTGGCGCTTTACACTGGTTAAACATCTCACGCATTGAATAAAACTTTTCAGCATTATTGCTATCTCTGAACAGCGCTTTGTAGGCTGTCTCAAGGAAACCCTCGGTGTCAGCAACAATCGTCTGATAGAAGTTAATCAGGTGCGGATTGATATCGGCCAGCACGTAACGGCGATAATCTGTGTTCATAAAAACGGATGCACCGCCGATGAAAGGTTCAATCAGGCAGTCTGCTTTTGACAGATACGGTAGCAGCTGCGCCATGACACGAGATTTCCCGCCCGGCCATTTGAGTGGGGAACGGTTCATTTGCTGTCCTCCGATTGATGTACACAGACACCACGCAGAAAAATCTCACCATCATTTACCGCTTTGATAGCCTGAAAAGCGGCTTTACAGGCGGTCTGATCATCAAACTCTACAGTTGCAACTGATGGGTGCCCGCCAATAAGCCAAAAAATCAGAATCCATTTCATCGCTTTACACTCTCGTTGTTGTAGGTTTCATGGGTCATCAATCGCCAGTGCTGGCCGCCGTTTTTACTGAGCAGGCACCAGCGACGTCCCACACGGATCACGAGGTAACCGTAAGGTTTGATGCGGGAAAAATTACGTGCGCCGCGTTCGTACTGACGCAGCATGCTTACCGCGCGGGCGTAAATGGGTGTGATTGCGCATATGCCGCTCATCGTGACTGCCATCAGGCACGCTCCATCATGGTGTTGTTGTGTACCGTCCCCATTGCGGCCAGACCCCGCCAGACGAACGTCACGAGCCGGGCCTGATGTAATGCATCATTCAGCGCCTGATGGGGTGCGCCTTCAAAAGGCACTGCGCGCGCGGAGTCGGCACCAATGAGGGGGAGAGTTTCGAGCAGGGTGCGGACGTCACGCACCTGGTGGTATTTCCATGAAGGAGCAATGCCTGCACGCGCCATGGCACTGTAGAGAATGGGAAAGTCGTAATCGGTGCCCTTTGACCAGACAATGCAGTCACCGAAGCTGCCTTTTCGCAGCACAAACAGATTCAGGTCAGCCAGCGCACGCTCTACCGTTACGGCCTCTTCACAGATCAGCTCGGCGCGTACATCCGCTGACTGACGCAGCCACCATTTCACCGTGCTGGCACCAAGGGTGCCGCCGCTTTGCTCGCTACTTTCAATGTCAACGCGGCAGTAAAGCTTATCGGTAACGTCACCCGTTTCCGGGTTAAATGCCACAGCTCCGATGGCTGCAATCGCGGCTGTTGGACGTACGTCGAGTGCTTCAATATCAATCATGATGTGATTTCGCTGGCTGGTCATGTTGCTGTCCTCTGCTGTTTTCAGGGCGAGCGAAGCCTGGCGGGTTGACGCCATGGTTTTGCTCAGGGTTTAAATCAGGTGTTAATGACTGGTGTCAGGGTTTACCCGTCCGATGTCGCCTGGCCTGTAACGGGCCGGTACTTCCCGTGCAAGGTAGCGGATAGCCTCCATGCCGCGCGCGATAGTGCGGCGCTGCGGTGGTGTCAGATCCTGCCAGGCGATGAAGATGTCTTTGCCCTCAAGTTTGCGCATGGTCTGGTCCGTACATTCTTCAGCGACAGCGTTCCCCATGACGAAAACCGCTTTGCGCTGTGGGGCGGTCAGCTTCTCGTAACGCTCTGCTGTCTCGTTACGACAGGCTGCCGCATCCAGCTGATTGTGGATTCTGTCCAGCCAGCGCTGATGGGTTGCGAGCTGCAAGGGTGTTTTGTTTTCTTCGATACCGTTCATCGTTATTACCTGTAATGACTGATGTATCCGAAGCGACATTGCTCAATGGCGCTTCGGTTAAACCCGTTGATGTAAATCAAGTTGCCGGACGTTTGCCCCCGCCCGGCATGGGGTTTGGTGGTAACTTTTTCGCGCCCGCGCATTCTTGCAGGATTGACGGGTGCGAATCTCCACCTACCAATAAAGGAACGCTTATGAAGTTCATGATCGAAACCCTTAACCATACCTCCCGCTGGGTACTGAAGAGCTACGAAGACGAACCACTTATCTCTGGTAATGAATTTTCCAACTTCAGTTACGCCATTAAGGATCTTCAGGCTTTCGCACTGGATACTGAAAAATCTCCAATTATCTGTAAGGGTCAGGTTTTATCAGGTGCTGCTATTAATTCATCCGTGAGGTATCCGGTTGAATTCGAACTAAGCAAGATGGCTACGGGCTGGCTTTGGCACCTGTATCATGACAACGAAGAAATCTATTCCAGCTCCAGCCTGATCAACCCAAATCGTCGTTATGCGACGGCAAATTCGGCCTTAAGAAGTGCAATGCGTTTTCGTGCTGAAATGGCATTTGCACCCGCTTATGAGTCAGGGGGCATACTGGTTAATGCCACACATTTTTCTAAATCCTTCGCATTAGCTCGCGCCATTGCCGATCCTCACCCGTCTGCTAAAAGTTTATTTCGTTAAACCAGTGGGCTGAATGTGATTGCTCCTTCGGGGCAATCACTAAAATCGACCTCAACAAAGAAACGTGTATAAGGGGCGTTATATTGAGCTGCCAATACATCCCGCATGACTTTTGAAAGGACTTTGAAAGCGACATCTGCTTTAAAGTGTCCGCCATGAAACAACATATTTGTCCAGGGAGTACCATCCCCGGTAGCTCTTCCATAGTCAGTGAGGCATGAAAACTCGTTCAGCGGGAATAGCGCTTTAGCGCGTGCAGTCTTAATGTAAATAATGGAGGCTGATTTTTTGCACGGCTCTGGAAACTCGCCCTCCGGCCACTGTTCAGCCGGTACTTTTGATTTTGATAATGCGCTGGTCTGTTTGTTAATTAAGGTGTTCATTGCTGTAACCTTTATTAATATTCAATATCAGAAATAAATAACATCACGCTGACCACTTATAGGGCGAGGAATAATTCCCTTTCTGCAATCAGCAATCATCTGGCTGATTTCTTTATCAGCAACTGTGTCGCCGGAATACTTCGCGGCAAACTGCAATGCCATAAAAGCCATGCCCAGGCTGAGCGTGTCATTTGTGCCGCTGTGCTCAGCGTCAAAGTGATATTGCTGGAGAATGTCATTTATCAGGACTGCGTAGGCTTTCTTCATTTTCCTGACCTCATATCAATATGGCTGGTGATTACTTAATTACGCCGCAGAACAGCGCCAGTGCGTAAACCATGCAGCCCGCTGCCAGCAGGGACATCATGACCAGAACGAACAGGCAGAGCATAAACAGTGATTCAAGCATTGGGCCACTTCAGCATAAGTATGTGATTAACCCGGCGCAGTAGAATAAAACGCAAAGAAAAAAACATTCCAGATCTCCCATAATTAGCGCTCCGCTCAGGCATAAAGAGCCAAGATAAAAGTAAACAGAAGTGTCGCTCATTTATCGACTTTCCAGTTGTTTGATTGATCTTTGCAATCTAAGTACAGCTGGTCGATAAATCGCATGGCTTCAGCCTCTGCAAACTCACACCCGAAATAGACACCCTCTTTTGAAATGCCGTACTGGTTGCGCGGGCGTACCGGCGTTCGTGGCGATTTAGCAATGGTGAAGCCGCGATAGAGGGTGATGAATTTATTTGCGCGTATCAGCTGATGCATGTTTATGCCCTGACGTCTGAAGGCTGCTGCCCGCGCGTTTTGGCACGGCGGAAGGTTGCCCGGTCGCGCATCAGGCGATCAATGTAGTAATGCTCATCAGCAGTGACCAGGGCGCGGCAGTTGCGCATGGCGTTCAGGTATTCCTGAAGCATGATAAAGCGACGTGGGCGCTTAGAGCCGGGCATCCCTTCGCGGTGAACTGGAACCTGATTACGATCCATCAGGTGACAAACCGATTTGCGAGAGCGGCCGGTGATGTAGGCAAATTCTTCAGCGTTAACGAAGATCTGATTTGCCAGCTCATCGCGGGGCATGTCGCGGATTTTAGCGGCCTGTTTCGCTGTCATTTTGCAAAGGCGGATAGCTCTTGCATCGTCAAGCGGATGGTGCCGGGAGTTCCTAGAGTCAATTTCACTTAGTTTCGTCATTTGTGCTAAATTCCCTGAGTTAGCCCCCGCTGGGGTTAAATGGGTTCAGGAGGTAAAGTTACGTCTCCTGATGCGTCTGTAACCATAAAATACGAGAACTCCCATACCATGTCAAACCTGCATAGCGAAAAGTTAAAGTTAATTCGAGATTCGGAGCGGCTAAAATCAAAAGAAGTAGCTGATTTAACAGGAATAAATTACAGCACTTATAACGGTTATGAATTAGGTAAGGCTAAGATATCTCTTGAGTCTGCAATCAAGCTGTTTAGCCATCCGCGATTCCATAAGTATCAAGACTGGTTTCTTTACGACCGCGTGGATCCAGCGAAGGGGCAGATTGCTCCGGCTCTCGCGCGCAATATGCCCGACGAAATCACGTCTGGCCGTTAAGGGATGAGAATTGGTTAGATGTGTTTTACCCATGGGCTGACGATCTATGGGAACAGGCAATTTTGTACATCGGAGGGCTTTCTTATGTCAGTTAAGAAACTCGAAGATGGACGCTATGAAGTGGATGTAAGACCACGGGGCCGCGATGGAAAGCGTATCCGTAGAAAATTTGACCGCAAAGCAGATGCGCATTCGTACGAACGCGGCATCGTTGCCAGATACCAGACGCATGAATTTCTCAACAAACCCGCAGATAAACGACGCATGAGCCAGTTCATAGAGCAGTGGTGGATGCTTCTGGGGCGAAACCTTCCCTATGCAAACCGGCGCTTAAGCGCAGTCCTGGGCATCTGTAGGGATATGCTCGATCCAATGATGTATCAGATTGATACTCGCGCGCTTGTTGAATATCGCTCATTACGTCTGGCTGCTGGCATTAAGGCTTCAACCATCAACCATGATTTATTCGCGCTGAGCGGCATATTTAAATCAATGGCTGATCTCGACGAGTTCCATTCTGAAAACCCCGTCCCACAACTACCTCCGCTAAGAGAAGTCCGCTCTGAAATGTCCTACCTGTCACAGGATGAGATCGACAAGCTGCTTTCATCCCTGAAAGGTGATTACTACAGAATCGCGGTGCTTTGTCTGGCAACAGGTGCAAGATGGGGTGAGGCATTCGGCCTTAAAGCTGAAAACATCGTTTATAACCGCGTTATGTTTTCCCATACCAAAAATGGCGAAAAGCGGGTTGTTCCTATTTCACCGGAAGTTGCTGAAATTGTTTTAAGCAAAAAATCGGGGCGGCTGTTTATCGTCAGCTATAGCCGGTTTCGAAAAATGCTTAAAGAGGCAAAGCCTAATTTGCCTGATGGTCAGGCGGCACACGCATTGCGCCATACTTTTGCCACGCACTTTATGATGAAGGGAGGGAATATAATCGCCTTACAGCGCATTCTGGGTCATTCCGATATTTCGCAGACGATGACTTATGCGCACTTTTCACCTGACTACCTTATGGACGCTGTCGCCTATAATCCATTGGCAACAATGTCCACAATGTGTCCACACTCGCGGGGAAAATCGGGGGGTGCGGGGGCTTAAAACGGTTGTAAAATGTTGATATTCCGTAGTCACTTAGGTGGCTACGGGGTATAAAATCCCACCATCAAGGGGAAGGTCAAGGGGACGAAAATGAACATCAGTGATGTGGCGAAAAAGACCGGGCTGACCAGCAAGGCGATTCGTTTCTACGAAGAGAAAGGGGTGGTGACACCGCCGTTGCGCAGTGAAAATGGTTACCGCCATTATGACGGTCACCATCTGGATGAACTGAACCTGTTACGTCAGGCGCGGCAGGTGGGCTTCACGCTGGATGAGTGCCGCGAACTGGTGGCACTGTTTAATAATCCGTCGCGACACAGTGCCGATGTAAAAGCGCGCACTCTGCAGAAAGCCGATGAAATTGCGGCGCACATTGAAGAGCTGCATGCCATGCGCGCTCGTCTGCTGGCGCTGGCGGCTGCCTGTCCGGGTGATGAGAGCGCAGAGTGCCCGATTATCAATAATCTGGCCGGGTGCTGCGGTCAGCGTGGCTGAATTCGCAGCGTAATCCCCTCAATGCCGACCACGACGACCGGCGTGCCGGCAGGCAGATCCTCATCCGCCTCGACCCGCCAGCTGCTGTCCCCGATGCGCACGTGTCCGGTGCGGTTATGCAGCGCGGTATCCAGCGTCAGCTGCAACCCGATCATCTGGCTGCCGCGCTGGTTCAGCGCATTGGGCGTCTGACGCGTTTCACGATGTCGCATCCAGCAATACCAGAGAAAGACGCAGACCAGCGTCAGCACGGCAAAGAGTGACCCCTGTGTCGTCCAGCTCACCGGCACCAGCCACTCAAAGAGGCCGACAATAACTGCTGCCAGCCCGCTCCATAGCAGATAACCGCTGGTGCCCAGCATCTCAGCCGCCAGCAGTAATCCACCCAGCGTCAGCCAGAACCAGTGCGGATGCGCGATGATTTCCATCAGCATCAGCGTTTCGACTCGGTACGCGATTCCTTCAGCAATTCGCCGATGCCCGCAATCGACCCCAGCAGACTGCTCGCTTCCAGCGGCATCATTACGACTTTGCTGTTAGTGCCTTCACCGATTTTTTGCAGCGCATCGGTGTACTTTTGCGCCACGAAGTAGTTGATAGCCTGAATATCACCCGCAGCAATCGCTTCCGAGACCATTTTAGTGGCGTTAGCTTCCGCTTCAGCCTGACGTTCACGGGCTTCTGCCTGCAGGAACGCAGAGGTACGTTCACCCTCCGCTTTGAGGATCTGCGACTGCTTCTCCCCTTCAGCGCGCAGGATAGCCGCCTGTCGTACCCCTTCAGCCGTCAGAATATCGGCGCGCTTGGTTCGCTCTGCTTTCATCTGGGCATTCATCGCGCCAACCAGCTCCTGTGGCGGACGCACATCGCGAATCTCGATGCGGGTGATCTTAACGCCCCACGGATTGGTCGCTTCATCCACGATATGCAGCAGGCGGGTGTTGATGCTGTCGCGCTGTGACAGCATTTCGTCCAGCTCCATGCTGCCCAGCACGGTACGCATATTGGTCATCGTGAGGTTCAGAATCGCCTGCTCAAGATTGCTGACTTCATAGGCGGCACGCGCCGGATCCACGACCTGAATAAAGCAGACCGCGTCGATGGTGACGTTGGCGTTGTCTTTGGAGATGATCTCCTGCGAGGGAATATCCAGTACCTGTTCCATCATGTTGATCTTGCGACCAATGCGATCCATGAATGGCACCACCAGGCTTAACCCTGGCTGTAGCGTGCGGGTATAACGGCCGAAGCGCTCAACCGTCCATTGAAAACCTTGTGGCACGATCTTGACGGTCGCCCAGACCGCCACCAGCGCCAGAATAATCAGGGCAGGAATGACAGTTATCATACAACCTCCGCATTGTCAGATTAACGGGCCGAGTCGCTTCGGCCCGTGGGTGTGCTGTTAGTACAGCAGGGAATAGAGCTGGCGACGATAACGCGCAGCCAGTGCATCACCGGTTCCCAGCGCCGCCAGAATCTCCTGCAGCATCTTACGCGCCTGGCCATCAGCGGCATTAAGATCGGATTTCAGGAAGCTGAACAGCAGTTCCAGTGCTTCTTCATTTCGACCCACCTGATGCAGCTGTAACGAGAGTTTAGCAGCCAGTCCGGCGTTAGTCGGGTCCGCTTCCAGCTCGGATTGCAGCTGTTGAATTTCCGGCGTATCCGCAGCCTGTTTCAGCAGATCGATCTGCGCCATCAGGCTCTGATAACGGGTATCCTGATCCTGCAGGGGCACGACTTTCAGTACCGCTTCCGCTTCATCGCTGCGGTTAAGGGTAATCAGCACGTCTGCCAGCAGGAAACCGATCTCACTGGACTGGTTGCTCAGCTGCCACGCATCTTTTAACAGCGGCAGCGCCTCCAGCGGTTTATCTTCCTGCATCAGCGCCATCGCCTGCTGCGCTTTCAGCTCTTCTTCACGCGGCAGGACTTTTTCCAGCAGGGCGCGAATCGCCTCTTCCGGCTGCGGTCCCTGGAAGCCATCAACCGGCTGACCATCCTGAAACAGGTAGACGGTTGGAATGGAACGCAGACCAAACTGCGACGCCACCCTTTGCTCTTTGTCGCAATCGAGTTTTGCGAGAATAAACTGACCTGCGTACTCCTGCGCCAGACGCTCTAGCACAGGTGTCAGCTCCTGACAGTGCTGGCTGCGCTCAGACCAGAAGTAGAACAGCACCGGCAGCTGCATCGACTGCTCAAGGGTCTGCTGCAGGTTAGATTCGTTGATGTCGATGATAGAAGCGTGTGGTGACATGGAGAAGTCTCTTTGCAAAAAGTGTTCTAAGAATATGGGGCCAACCGGCCCGGCTTCAAGCGCTATTGCGCATGGCTGATTAATGGCTGCGCAAAATGCGATCCAGCATCCAGCCTGGCAGTAACCGTTTCAGCAGGCTCATGACGTGTGCGACCAGCGTCACCGGATAGCGCAAACGTGGATGTTTACTCTCGAGTGCGTGACGAAGTTTAGGCAGAATGGCTTCCGCTGGCAGAGTAAAGCGTGCCGCGATACCCGGGTTACGCACCGGGTTATGCTGTTCACCCTGCGTCACATTGTCGGTAAAGCGGGTCTCAATCGGGCCGGGTTCAATCAGGCTGACCCGGATGCCGCTATTACGTACTTCGAGACGCAGCGCATCGCTCCAGGCTTCCAGCGCATATTTACTGGCGGCATAGGCACCCCGGCCAGGCGTGGAGATCAGGCCCAGCACCGAGCTGGTATTAACAATGCGTCCATCGCCGCTGGCCTGCAGCGCCGGTAACAGCCTGAGCGTCAGCTGATGGACGCCGAAAAAGTTGCTGGAAAACTGCTGCTCCAGCTGCTGACGTGAGAGTGTGTGCAGCGGGCCATACAGACCAAAACCGGCATTGTTAAACAGTGCAGCCAGACGGTTATCGCAGAGCGCGAGCACCGCATCCGCTGCCCGATCGACACTCTGCGGATCGTCGAGATCGAGCTGGATGCCCGTATAACCCAGCGTGTTCATGCGGGCGACATCGTCGGCTTTTCGGCAGGCGGCGATTACACGATAACCCCGCGCCAGCAGATCGTGCGCGGCGACCAGGCCAATACCGCTGGAACAACCTGTAATCAGAATGGTTTTTTGCATTTCTTTACCCTTTTTGCGCATCCAGGCGCGCTACGGCTGCTTAACTAAGGGAGCCAGTTCTTTTGCCATTAATCCGGCGATAAACGGCTGAGCATCAGGACTGGGATGAATGCCATCCTGTTGCATCCACTCGGGTTTCAGATAGACCTGCTCCATGAAAAAGGGCACCAGAGGAATATCATGCTGCTGTGCCAGGCCAGGATAGATGCCGCTGAACGCCTCGGTGTAGCGGCGGCCATAGTTGGCGGGCAGGCGGATCTGCATCAGCAGCGGCTTTGCATTGGCGGCTTTGATATCGTCGATCACTTTACTCAGATTCTGCGCGATAGCGTCAGGCGGAAAACCGCGCAGACCATCGTTACCGCCCAGTTCGATTAACACCCATTGCGGCTGATGCTGTTTTAATAGCGCAGGCAGACGCGCCAGTCCCTGTGCGGCAGTATCGCCGCTGATGCTGGCGTTGACCACTTTCGGTTTCTGCTGCCACTGCTTATCGAGCAGGCTGGGCCAGGCGGCGGTGGCAGACATCCGATAACCTGCACTCAGGCTGTCGCCCAGCACCATCAGGGTATCTGCAGCAGCAAGACGCGACACCATCAGAAGAATCAATAACAGGAAGGGATAATGCCAGCGGAAAACATTGTTGAAGTTCATCATCTTACTAAGTCCGTCGGTCAGGGAGAGCATCAGTTAACCATCCTTACCGGAGTTGAGTTGGTTGTCAAACCAGCCGAGACCATTGCGCTGATTGGCGAGTCCGGCTCCGGCAAGTCAACCCTGCTGGGAATCCTGGCCGGGCTGGACGATGGCAGCAGCGGCGAAGTTCATCTGCTGGGGCAGCCGCTGCACCAGATGAACGAAGAGCAGCGTGCGGCCCTGCGTGCCCGGCAGGTCGGCTTTGTGTTTCAGTCATTCATGCTGGTGCCGACCCTGAATGCGCTGGAGAATGTCCAGCTGCCATCACTCCTGCGCGGCGACAGCGACCGCCAGAGCCGCGAACAGGCACGGGAACTTTTGTCGCTGCTCGGGCTGGGTGAACGTCTGCATCATCTGCCCGCTCAGCTGTCAGGCGGCGAACAGCAGCGTGTCGCGCTGGCCCGCGCCTTCAGTGGTCGTCCGGGTCTGCTGTTTGCCGATGAGCCAACCGGCAACCTTGACCGCAAAACCGGTGATCGCATCGCCGATTTGCTCTTTTCCCTTAATCGCGACTTCGCCACCACGCTGATTCTGGTGACGCATGACGAGCAACTGGCGGCGCGCTGCGATCGTCGTCTGCGGCTGCGCGACGGAAAATTGTGGGAGGAGCAATGATCTGGCGCTGGTTCTGGCGCGAGTGGCGTTCGCCCTCGCTGCTGATTGTCTGGCTGGCCCTGACGCTGGCGGTGGCCTGCGTGCTGGCGCTGGGATCAATCAGCGATCGCATGGAAAAAGGGCTGAATCAGCAGAGCCGTGATTTTATGGCCGGTGACCGCACGTTGCGCAGCACTGATGCTGCGCCCGAAGCCTGGCTGGAAAAGGCGCGGGAAACCGGCCTGACGGTCAGCCGTCAGCTCACCTTCATGACCATGACCTTTGCGGATCAGTCACCGCAGCTCGCCTCCGTCAAAGCGGTAGATGACCGCTACCCGATGTTTGGCACGCTGCAGACGCAGCCGCCGGGGCTGAGACCGCAGGCAGGCACCGCGCTGGCGGCACCGCGCCTGATGGCGCTGCTGAACCTGAATGTGGGCGATACGCTGGAAGTCGGCGATACCCAGCTGCGCATCAGCGGGGAGGTCATTCAGGAGCCGGATGGCGGCTTTAACCCCTTTGAGATGGCACCACGTCTGCTGATCAATCTGGCGGATGCTGGCAAAACCGGTGCGATTCAGCCGGGCAGCCGTATTACCTGGCGCTATAAATTCTCCGGTAATTCTGAGCAACTGGCCCGCTATGACCGCTGGATTGAACCGCAACTGAAAGCGGACCAGCGCTGGATCAGCGTGGAGAACTCGGAAGATGCGCTGGGCCGTTCGATGCAGCGCGCGCAGCAGTTCCTGCTGCTCTCGGCCTTACTGACGCTGATGCTGGCAATTGCGGCCGTGGCGGTCGCCATGAGTCATTATTGCCGCAGCCGCTACGATCTGGTTGCGGTGCTGAAAACCCTGGGCGCGACGCAGGGCGCGTTGCAGCGTTTGATCATCGGTCAGTGGCTGGCGGTGTTGCTGCTGGCGGCGATTGCCGGAGGCGTTGTGGGGCAGGGCGTGGAAGCGATCCTGATGGCGATGCTGAAACCCGTATTGCCCGCCAGCTTACCGGCGGCCAGCGTCTGGCCGTGGATCTGGGCAGTGGGATCGCTGTTTGTGATTTCGCTGCTGGTGGGGCTGCGTCCCTATCGTCTGCTGCTGGCAACCCAGCCGCTGCGCGTACTGCGGCGCGATGCAGTGGCAAATCTCTGGCCACTGAAATTTTATATTCCGGTAATGATCGCGGTGGTCGTCACGCTGTTAGCGCTGCTGGTCGGTGGCAGTAAAATGCTCTGGGCGCTGCTGGCGGGTGTGGTGGTGCTGGCAGCATTACTGGCGTTACTCGGCTGGGGAACCCTGTTGCTGCTGCGTCGGCTGGTGGTGCGTAATCTGGCGCTGCGACTGGCGATCAACCGGCTACTGCGCCAGCCCGGTATGACGCTGAGCCAGCTCGCGGCCTTTTCCCTGTCGTTTATGCTGCTGGCGCTGCTGCTGGTGATGCGTGGCGATCTGCTGGATCGCTGGCAGCAGCAGTTACCGGCAGACAGCCCGAACTTCTTCCTGCTCAACATGACGGCGGATCAGGTGCCGCAGGTGCGCGATTTCCTGCAAGCGCACCAGATTAAGCCCGAAACTTTCTATCCGATTGCGCGGGTGCGGCTTAGCGAACTCAACGGTAAACCGGCCGATCCGAAACTGGATAATGCCCTTAACCGCGAGCTTAACCTGACAGAGCTGGCGGACCGCCCGGATCACAACCCGCTGGTAGCTGGCAGCTGGCCGCCGAAGGCCGGTGAAGTGTCGATGGAGGTGGAACTGGCGGAGCGTCTGGGGCTGAAGCTCGGCGATACCCTGACGTTCGACGGCGATACGCAGACGTTCAGCGCCCGTATTACCAGCCTGCGTAAAGTGGACTGGGAAAGTCTGAAGCCGAACTTCTTCTTTATCTTCCCGCCGGGCGCGCTCGACAGCCAGCCCCAGACCTGGCTCACCAGCTTCCGCATGGAGGCCAATCCTGCTCTGCTGGCGCAGCTGAACCGCGCCTTTCCCACGCTGAGTCTGCTGGATATCGGCAGCATTATGCGGCAGATCGGTCAGGTACTGACGCAGGTCAGCCAGGCGCTGGAGATCATGGTGGTGCTGGTCACGGCCTGCGGTGTGTTGCTGCTGCTGGCGCAGATTCAGGTCGGGATGCGCCAGCGCCGGCAGGAGTTGGTGGTCTATCGCACGCTGGGTGCCGGTAAACGCCTGCTGCGCACCACGCTGTGGTGCGAGTTTGCGCTGCTCGGCGTGGTTTCAGGTGTGGCGGCGGCCATAGGCGCGGAGGCGGCGCTGTGGGGATTACAGACGAAGATTTTCGACTTCCCCTGGCAGCCGGACTGGACATTGTGGCTGGCGTTGCCGTTGTGTGGCGCGCTGCTGCTGTCGCTGTGCGGCGGCTGGCTGGGGATCCGGTTACTGAAAGGAAAGGCGCTGTTCAGGAAGTTTGATGCGGCGTAAAGCAGGGCTGAAATAAGGCGGCACCAGGCCGCCTTTGACCTTCATTCAGACCGCACCCGTAATCCGCAAGCGGGTTACGGGAAACTACAGCTTTTCAACGGCCCAGGCGATGCCGCTGGCGTACTCTTCCGGTAGCTGAGGGACCAGCGCATTCAGCGTCGCTTTCAGCCGCTCTGCATCGCTGTCGGTCAGATTGAGGTGACCCACCTTACGACCCGGACGCACCTCTTTGTCATACCAGTGCAGATGCACCAGCGGCTGTTGCAGCCAGCTGAGATTCACGGCAGTGCCGATCAGATTGACCATCACCGACGGCGCAAACACCACCGGCTGCGGCAATGCCAGCCCAAGAATGGCGCGCAGATGCAGCTCAAACTGGCTGATCGACGCACCGTTCTGCGTCCAGTGACCACTGTTGTGCACACGCGGTGCTAATTCATTGATCAGCAACCCGGCAGGCGTCACGAAACACTCCATCGCCATCACGCCCACGTAATTCAACACCTGCATGATCGCGCTCAGCATCGTTTCGGCCTGCTGCTGCTGTGCCGGATCCGCCTGCGGCAGTGCCACGCTGGTGCGCAGAATGCCGTCCTGATGCAGGTTATGCGTCAGCGGATAGAACACGACGTTGCCATCGTGACCGCGCGCGCCGACCAGTGACACTTCCCCGGAAAAGTTGATGCCCTGCTCAACGATACATTCGCCATAGCACGCATCCGGCAGCTGGTGCGTTTCATCAGCACGCAGACGCCACTGACCCCGTCCGTCATACCCCCCCGTGCGGCTTTTCACAATTGCCAGCTCGCCCAGTGAATCAAACACCGCTGGCCATTCGCTCTTGTCCGCCAGCCACTGCCACGGCGCGGTGGCCAGTCCCAGCTGATCCAGCAGCTGTTTCTGCGTCAGGCGATCGGCCAGACGTGGGAAAATATCACGATTAACAAAAGCCGGATGGCTCGCCAGTTCCCGCGTCAGCGCCGTTTCCGGCCAGCGCTCGATTTCGGCGGTGATCACGCTGTCGGCGATAGGAAGCGCGGCAGGGTCGGCGTCCAGACCCACCGGATAGACCGCAATACCCAGCGGTTCACCCGCCTGACGCAGCATACGACCTAACTGGCCGTTGCCCAGTATGCAGACCGGCTTCATGCATCCACCCGCGGATCGGGATGGTTCAGCACCTCATCGGTCTGACTCTGACGCCAGGTATTCAGACGTGACGCCAGCGCGCTGTCATGCAGCGCCAGAATCTGCGCGGCCAGCAGGGCGGCATTAGCTGCACCCGCTTTACCAATTGCCAGCGTACCGACCGGAATACCGCGCGGCATCTGCACAATCGAATAGAGGCTATCGACACCGCTCAGTGCCGCACTCTGCACCGGCACACCCAGCACCGGCACCAGGGTTTTTGCTGCCAGCATTCCCGGCAGATGCGCCGCGCCACCTGCGCCAGCAATAATCACCTGATAACCGTTGTCCGCTGCCGTTTCGGCGAAGCTGAACAGTTTATCCGGGGTGCGGTGCGCAGAGACCACTTCAACATGAAAAGGGACGTCCAGGCTGGTGAGGATTTCAGCGGCGAACTGCATGGTGGCCCAGTCACTTCTGGAACCCATAACAATGGCGATGCGGGCCGGGGCGTTGGATGACATGCGGTCAACTCCTGTGAATAAACAAACAGACCTGGCCGGGCGGACAGGTTTTGAAGGGCACCGAGAATAGCATGACAAAGACGCAAGGAAAACGGTTGCGTCGGCCGGATGTCGTGGATTTAACCGGCGATCAGAAGTCGAAATCGATAAGCTGAATGCCGCTGGCGTCGAGCTGAATCATCGAGCCACGGCTGTGCCAGGCACCCAGCACCGCGCGTTGCGCCGTTTCACCCTGCAGGCTCAGCGTATGGATTGCCGGGCGGTGGGTGTGGCCGTGGATCAACAACGGCACCTGCTGGCGCAGCATCGCGGCGGCCACAGCATCCTGATTCACATCCATAATGGTCTGAGATTTGTGCTGGTTAGCCTGTTTGCTGTCGGCGCGCATCCGGGCGGCAATGCGTTTACGTATCCATAGTGGCAGCGCCAGGAAGAGTCGCTGGATCCACGGATTGTGCACTTTGGCGCGAAAACGCAGATAACCGGCGTCATCGGTACAGAGCGTATCGCCGTGCATGATCAGCAGTCGATGGCCATACAGCGTCAGCACCTGTTCTTCGGGCAGCAGCGTCATCCCGCTGGCGCGCGCAAAGCGTCGGCCCACCAGGAAGTCGCGATTGCCGTGAATAAAGTAAACCGGAACCGGCAGGGCGCGCAGGGCGCTGGCAATCTGCTGATGCAGTGGATTGGGATCGTCGTCACCAATCCAGGCTTCAAACAGATCGCCGAGGATATAGAGCGCGTCGCAGTGGGGCGCTTCGCGCTGTAAAAAATGCAGAAAACCGGCGGTAATCGCCGGTTCTTCCTGACACAGATGGAGATCTGCGATAAACAGCGTGCGGGACATTACTCGCTGACGGTCACTTTCTGGATAACGACGTCATCTTTTGGCACATCCTGGTGCATGCCGCTGCGGCCGGTAGAAACGGCTTTGATCTTCTCGACCACGTCCATGCCTTCAACCACTTCTGCGAATACACAGTAGCCCCAGCCCTGAACGCTTTCGTCACGGAAGTTCAGGAAGTCGTTGTCAGCCACGTTGATGAAAAACTGCGCGGTAGCAGAGTGAGGCGCAGAGGTACGTGCCATTGCCAGCGTACCTTTGGTGTTCTTCAGACCGTTATTCGCTTCGTTCTGGATTTCATCTTTGGTTGCTTTCTGCTTCATGCCCGGCTCGAAGCCGCCGCCCTGAATCATAAAGCCGTTGATGACGCGGTGGAAAATGGTGTTGTCGTAAAAACCTTCACGGCAGTAATCCAGGAAGTTCTGTACGGTTGCCGGCGCTTTATCATCGAAAGTTTTGATTACGATATCGCCATGGTTCGTCTGGAAAGTTACCATTTTTGTTGTCCTGTAAAGGTTGTGATCAGTTGCCGGGATCGCGCTGTTAACTGGCGTACCCCTTTTAGTCGACCGTTCTTATATCATAATTTCCAATGACGCGTCAGCAGCACGGCGCAGTTGGCTTGCTTTGCGTCGCGCGAGCGATAAAAATACGGCACAATGTCTGGATACTTAAAAAAGCCAACCACACGCGAAAACGGAACCGTTCAATGCTTAAGATTTATAACACCCTGAGTCGACAGAAAGAGGAATTCAAACCCATTCATGCCGGTAAAATCGGGATGTATGTTTGCGGCATCACGGTGTATGACCTCTGTCACATTGGTCATGGGCGGACGTTCGTGGCGTTTGACGTGGTGGCGCGCTATCTGCGTTACCTCGGTTATCAGCTTAACTATGTACGTAACATCACCGATATTGATGACAAAATCATCAAACGCGCCAATGAAAACGGCGAGAGCATCGAAACGCTGACCAACCGTATGATTGGCGAGATGCACAACGACTTCGCTGCGCTGGGCATTCTGCCACCTGACGAGGAACCGCGCGCCACCCGCCACATCGCAGAAATCATCGAGCTGGTGGAAACGCTGATCGCTCGCGGTCATGCCTATGTGGCAGACAACGGTGACGTAATGTTTGATGTGCTGAGCGACACCGATTATGGCGCGCTGTCGCGTCAGGATCTGGAGCAGCTGCAGGCGGGCGCACGCGTTGAAGTCGCCGACGTGAAGCGCAATCCCATGGACTTCGTGCTGTGGAAGATGTCCAAAGCGGATGAGCCCGCCTGGTCATCACCGTGGGGCAACGGCCGTCCTGGCTGGCACATCGAGTGCTCGGCGATGAACTGCAAACAGCTGGGCACCCATTTCGATATCCACGGCGGTGGTTCAGACCTGATGTTCCCGCACCATGAAAACGAAATCGCCCAGTCGAGCTGCGCTCATGACGGTCCGTACGTTAACTACTGGATGCACTCCGGCATGGTGATGGTAGACCGCGAAAAGATGTCGAAATCGCTCGGCAACTTCTTCACCGTGCGAGACGTGCTGCAACATTATGATGCGGAGACCGTGCGTTACTTCCTGATGTCCGGTCACTATCGCAGCCAGCTTAACTACGGCGAAGATAATCTGAATCAGGCGCGTGCGGCGCTGGAACGTCTCTATACCGCGCTGCGTCACACCGACAGCAGCGTGCCAGCGCACGGCGGCGAAGCGTTTGAAGCGCGTTTCCGCAGTGCGATGGATGATGATTTCAACACCCCGGAAGCCTATTCAGTGCTGTTCGATATGGCGCGTGAAGTGAACCGCCTGAAAAGTGAGGACGGCGCGTCAGCACATGGTCTGGCGTCGAAGCTGCGCGAGATGGCTAACGTGCTGGGCATCCTGCAGCAGGATCCTGAGCTGTTTCTGCAAAGCGGCGCGCAGGTGAATGACGAAGAGGTTGCCGAGATCGAACATTGGGTGAAGGCCCGTGCCGATGCGCGGGCAGCCAAAGCCTGGGCGGAAGCGGACATCGCGCGTGACAAGCTTAACGCGCTGGGGGTCATCGTCGAGGATGGACCACAGGGCTCCAGCTGGCGTCGAAAATAAACCGGAGAGGGCGAGCAATCGCCCTTTTTTATTGCCAACTTAAAACCACGTCCTATGGACGTGGTTATCGCCTCGGTTCTGGCTCTGCCTGTAAAGACCTGCCCATGTCAAACTCCTCATCTGTTGTCCCCACAACTGATAAGGAAATTCAACATGAGCAGGTTTCAAAAAGCTTCCCACGTGCTGTGGCATTGTCAATACCATATAGTCTGGACGCCAAAGTGT
>NZ_VWUO01000017.1:0-87843 GCF_008631595.1 Pantoea sp. F_5 | reverse complement strand
GCTTCAGCCTCGCGAAGAATACTGATGATCTGTTCGTCGGAAAAACGCTTCTTCATGGGGATGTCCTCATGTGGCTTATGAAGACATTACTAACATCGTGGTGTATTAATCAACGGGGGGCAGGTCAGAGCATCTGTTCCTCTGCGATTGAGGAATAGAGTAAGGTCGTTGAGCTTCTGCAATGAAGCCGTTAGTTGGTGCCAAGCTTCTTGGTTAAGTTCAGGAACTGATTGAGGGAGTTGTTGTAAAGCTGAAGATCTGAGCCAACAGCTTTTGCTGAGCTGATTTCTCAAATTATTTACTTTGGCGAGTTCTATGTCATTTAAACGAACAGTAACTGTATGCCTGCGAATGCGATTTGGGGGAAGTTTCTTTGATTCAGTATTATTGGTAAAAGATGAAGGAAACTCGTCATCGAATAAACTATTAATTTTTTCCATATCAACTCCTTTTGATTATGTGGTTTATAGCAAGTCCGTATGCTATGTATAAATGAATATCATAATATGCACTTGTGTCAATGCTTTAGGTGTTGGTTTCGATTTTGGTTTTTCTTTTTCTGACTACAAGGAAGAAAAACAAGGGGAACTCAGCTTCGCTGAGTTAGCCCTTGCTTATATTTACTTACTTAAGCTTTTCTATTGACTTATTAAAAATAAGATTTAAATATTAAATACGACAATCAACATCTAAGGTTAATTATGGGTTTTTTAAAATCATCTCCTTACTGGTTTTCATTTGGAGAAATTATCGAAAAAGAAATGCTATTTGTAAAAATAAGACTACTTAATGATGAGGTTTTCCTGTTTGAGTGCTCAGAAGACATTTCAAAACAGTTAAATAAATTGAAAAAAGGTGATTCTATTGGCTTTTGGTTCGAAGATAGCAGAAACGGTAAGATGGAAATAAAAGTAGTCGAATTGAATATTTAATGGTTAATCTTTTTATCTGATATTTTCATCATATCTTTTTCAATGCTTTTTGATACCAGTTTTTTTTGAATGACTGTGGAGAGATATTTTTCTAAGAAGTTAATTTTTATTTCTTCAAGTGCGTTATCTTTCAATTTTACTATGTGTGTATCTTCAGAATACTGTGCATAGGTTTTTTTGACATCTATATTAAGCGAGCCTGGGATATGGTTTAACTTAATGATTTTGAAAATTTTCTGGTCAGAGCTTATAATTGGGCGATAATTATAAACACTTTTGTCTAATGAATAAAAGTATGAGCAAAAATTCTGGGCTTTCTCTTTGCTGTTAAAAGAACCCATTATGGAAGGCATTCCAGTTCTATAAACAAAGAAGACAGGTTCAACATCGTAAATATGCTTGAGACCATAGACAGCAAATATAGTTAGAAGATCCATATAAATTAGCCTGATAAGTCACTCGGTTTAAACCATCCTACATCAAGCATTTTAAATAGACAATATAAATAAATCTATAAATTTCAATCGAATGCCATGAAGGTTATTCTTTGCCTGTTTTTAAGTAAGTAGAATTAACAAAAAATTGCAACCACATTTTAAGATGCTTTAATTTTTAATGTTCTTTAGTATCACCTTTTCCTTGATGTATTTCCTCAGAAACATGATTTTTGGGTTTTTCATTTTCAGATTGGTGGTTGTGAGGTAGGATTTTATAACAATACATACCTATTACAGCTAAAAGCATGAAGATATTAAAAGATATCCAAACCCTACGGTAAACCTTCCTTCTTCTCTGAATATATGTTTCATCTTTAGATGTAAGAGCATCAACATCTATTATTTTATTAAGGTCATTTTCGTTTAGTAAATCCTTGTAGCGGTCTTTTATAGTCGTGTATCTTTCAAAAAGACGAGTCTTTTCTTCGCTTACTTCGCATTCAGACAAGAATAAATATATAAAAGAAAAAACTGTAAAAACGAACATTAGTATTACTATTTCACCGGATATAATAACCGCATCTTCGTTTTTTGCAGAAAGTATTTTCACCAAAACAATAGTTACGAAAAATGACACTAAGCTCCAAAAGCTCGTTTTTAATGTGGCAAACATGTTTTTTGTGATCTCTGAAGCTTTATCGGCTTGCGCTATTAGCATCTCAGAAATCTTATTTTTGATTTCAATGTATTGCTTAACATTTTCTTTTAAATATATATCGTATCCAGACTCAATAGATCGCAAAGCCCCTTTGCTGAGTGTTGTAAAATCATCGCCAGTCATATGAATTGAGATGATGTTTTTAGCTAACCCGATTTTATCAACAAAGTTACCTTGATTGTAAACCCACTCGTATATTCCATAAAGTTCATCTGCACCTAAAAAGCTTATAGAATCTAATTTTATTCTGTTGCTTATTAAACGATAACCTTTCATTTTATAATCAAGATATGATTCATCTTTTACAATTATTTCAGAGTAATCACACATATAAATTAAAACAAAGACCAGCATAAGCCTGTTAAATTTCTCAGAAATAACGGCATTTGGGGATGGGGTTAAAAGTTTAAAATCGTCTGGCATAAATTTATAATCTGAGTCATTGGTAAAATGACAGCTTTTATTTCTTTTCGCTATAGTAGACTCTCTTATAGAACTATCTATAAAATGATTAGGCTTAGACGAAATATGTTCAAAGCGGATGTATTCCGTGCCAAAATCAATGTGTTCGTCCCAGACTTTAAAAGTTATTATTTTAGATAAATCAAATTCCTTAAGAAATTCAATGAAGTCCAGGTCTGGCTGGGAAAGTGGACCTTCAACAAAATTTTTAAAAACGAATATATGAGAGTTATTGTTTTTTTTGATGGCACTTGTTTTATGTATTTTTATACAAAAATCAAGTGATGGATTGTCTTCAATGAACTGAAGCTCTTCCCTGATGGTATTTAAAACATCGCTTGTTTTGCTTTCTTGTGTCCATGAAGTTAAAATATCGTTGTTAAATTTTATAGATGCATCATAAGTTAAACATTCTGATTTAATAATAGAATTAATATTTTCAAGTTGAGAATGGTCAAAGACAAGTTCCCTAACTTTTGAGGAATAGGTCGCTTCACAACGATAAAAATCGTCTTTAATATTCGTCAAGTCTGAGACGAAAAAAACATTCGCAATATCTTCTATTATTTGTATTCAGTTAATTACCTTTCTTTGAAAAAGTATCATATCCTTTATCTGAATAGATTTTTATATATTTACCATGAGCATCGCTTTCAGCCTTTATTACCTCTTCTATATTAACTATTTCACCTTTTATTCTCAATTCAAGATTCTCATCAAGAACAATTGTGCTCTTTATTTTTGTCTTGATAACCTCCGAGTCTAAATCAAATTGAGTGTCGAATGTAGCTTTTTCAGAACTTGGTAAGCTCTTCAATCTGTTAATTACTTCAGGGAATTTTTTATTTAACTCTTCATTCTCAATTTTGTGAGCTTGTAGTTTCTCAACTAACTCCTCATGCACAAAGGTATCATTATTTCTAAAGTATGAATTAACATCGTTTCGCATAAATAAATAATCTGCGGGCGATTCATTTCTGACTGTTTGCTTTAGAAAACGATCAATAGCACCATAAGCTATTCTTGTATTCACTGTTGAATTGATAACTTCTTTAGAATTGAGAAACCCGCTCCACCAATATTCTCTTATGCTTCGATTACTATCAGAAAGTAGTAATTGAGAAATCTCTAAATCTTGACCCAGGGTTACTAAACAAGATTTTTGCAATCTTTTTTTATTAAGTGGAAGGCCATTACGGATTCGTGCATCAACCTCATCAAAAAAAGAGTCAACCTCAATTTTCAGCAAAACAAATTTTATTAAACCTTCATGCTCAAGGTGTAAGATTAACAGAGAACCTTTTTGGATTTTTTTATTCATTGCCGATATTTTTTGTTGTGCAAGAATTTCCTCATCCAACAATTTTTTTGCTATGCTTTCTGTTCTCATAACCCAGTTTTTTTTCTTGTCAGTAATACCATCAAGAAATTCATTCTTTGCAATAGAACGGATATGAGAAACTACCAGTTCATTGTCATCTGTAAAAGAATATTGTTTGGTCCGAGGACTTTCTATTAATTCATCGATTATGATTCGACTAAACTCTTTAAGATCTCTGTCATCCTGAGGTTTAATTAATTCAATCTTTGAGTCTTCAATACTGATTTTGTAAAGGCAGTGATTCAATACAATGGGAGCAGTCATCATCGTTCCTTCTAAACCCCATCCGCATTGCTGTATATACACACAGTATACCTGATGAGCTGTGGTGGTCAAGATTGGCATGAAAATGACATAATGATTAATTCATTAATTTTTTACAACTATTTGTGGCGTTAATAGTTTTCCCTCTTTCAAAATAATTACTTTGTTTTCATAACTACCTGATATTTTTGCACTTTAATTTTAATAGAATTATTTTCTGTTTTCTTGGTTTAAGTCAGCATTAAAAAAGCTAAAGCTTTTAATTTCAATCTTTAAGTTCAACACCTTGAGTTTAAATTATAGTTAACTTATTGAAATAAAAGTCCTTAATGCAATTTTTTTCCATTCCAGTACTTTGTTGAACTGATGCTGACCTTCTATGATTTCTGAGTAAGCCTTTTCAAACAATGAGTTGGATTTTATCTGCAATTTTTTCTAGAGCTTCTTTCCTCTCATCAAAATAATCATACCTATCATAGATGCCTTCTACACCTTTCAGCTTATGGTTTAGACACCTTTCTGCCACATGAGGAGGAACGGACAGAGAAGCGAGCAAGCTCCGGCTCGTTCTTCGCAGATCATGAACGGTAAAATATTCAATATCACCCATAACATTTGGCTGTTGCTTCTTCTTGCCTGGCTCGATACCGAAAAGCTTCGCTATGGCCCTGTTAAGAGTGTCTTTTCCCATGTGCTCGGACTTGCTCACACGGCGATTTGGGAAGACATAAGGTGAATCCAATGCTCTGACCTTTAGTTCTTCCAAAATCTTAATGGCGAGGGGAGGAAGTGGAATGACTATGCCAATACCAGACTTGCTCCTTTCCTTGGGTAAAAACCATTTTTTATCTTCTAAATTGAATTCTGACCAAGGAGCTTCTGTCAGTTCACTCTTTCGAACCGCAAGAAGCAATAGAAGTGCACATGCCAGATAATTATCACGAGAGAAGCTATCAGAGTGTTCTCTGAACACTTTAAAAACATGAGCAATCTCTTCTAAGTTCAATGCTCTTTCTCTGCTCTTTTCAACTCCTCCAGCATCATTCACTTTGAAAGCAGTAGCTGGGTTGCTCTGAACAAGACCAAGTTTGATACCATGATTGAAGAGCTGTTTCATGTAGAGAAGGGCATCATTTGCGATAGTAGGTCTGTCACTGGCGGTGATTTTTTGAATGATGGAACGAACATCTAAGGGTGTGACTTTGATTAAGGCAAGCCTACCAATTGTAGGAGCAATGTCTTTACGGTAAACCCTTTCAGGTATGCCCGGATATTTTAATCTTTTAACAAGATCTTTATGCCAGTCTTCAAACAGCTCATTCACTGTAGTCAGTTCTACAGGTCTGTTTAGCTTCCTTTCTGCGATAGGATCATCTCCAGCCAGAACCTTTTTGCGAACATCTTCTGCAAGGCTACGGGCTTCTGCGAGTGACACTATAGAAACTTTGCCTAAAGTGATTTCTCGTCTCTTTGTGTGTGCTGTGTATCTCAGCATCCAGTAAGGTTCACCTTTGGATGGGATCTTCAGGTATAAGCCTCGCTCATCTCCAAACTTACCAACTCCGCCTGCTTTTATCAGAGACTGAACGGCTTTTGCTGTTAGTGAACCCATATACCTGACCTGCTAATCCTAAGTGGGGGGTATTTGGTTATAAACTGTTATTTTTGGCTAGTAAAGCAAAAACACTCCCCACTCTACCCCCCGATAAATCGTGGATATTGATGGAGATGTATGTATATTGTTGGAATTTAACGGCAATAAAAAGCCCATTTAACATGGGCTTATGGATATTCATGGATGGGAGTGGAAATTATTCGATATTCTGAATCTGCTCGCGCATCTGTTCAATCAGCACTTTCAGTTCGATCGCAGAAGTGGTGATGTCGGCGTTGATCGACTTCGATGCCAGCGTATTCGATTCACGATTGAACTCCTGCATCATGAAATCGAGCCGACGGCCAACCGCTTCTTTCTTTTTCAGGATGTTGTAGGTCTCTTTGACGTGCGCATCCAGACGATCCAGCTCTTCGGAGACGTCAACGCGCTGCGCCATCATCACCAGTTCCTGCTCCAGGCGATTGTTTTCCAGCTGGACTTCAGCATCTTCCAGTTTGGCGACCAGACGCTCACGCTGCCATTTGATGACTTCAGGCATCTGCGCCCGCACTTTGCTGACTTCCTGCGAAACCCCTTCCAGACGCTGCTCAATCATCGCTTTCAGTGCGGTGCCTTCACTTTCGCGTGCTGCAATGAAATTATCCAGCGCACTATCCAGCGCCTTCAACAACTGCGTGTTAATGGCATCCAGATCCTGCTCCTGTGCAGACATCACACCGGGCCAGCGCAGAATATCCAGCGGATTAATCGCGCCTTCATCGCTCTGCATTTTCACCCAGTTGGCCGCCTGCACCAGCTGTTTCGCCAGCGTTTCGTTGAGCATCAGCTCGCCCTGCGCGCTGGGGTCGGCATCAAAACGCAGGTTGCACTCAATTTTACCGCGCGTCAGACGCTGGCGAATGCGTTCGCGGATAACCGGCTCCAGCCCACGAAACTGTTCCGGCAGGCGGATGTAGGTTTCCAGATAACGCTGGTTAACAGAACGCAGCTCCCAGGCGGCGCTGCCCCATTCGCCTTTGGCTTCGCTGCGGGCATAAGCGGTCATACTGCGGATCATAAGCGGTACTCATTTGCGGAAAGATGTGTGAAGTATAGCGAGGCGAGCCACGGCATAACAGGCATAAGCGTCTCACCGGAAAATAACGAACCATTTCCGCTTTCCGCGAGAGCCACTTATGATGACCACTGACCCCTTGTGAGGATGACCGATCTATGTCACGCGTTATTGCCCTTCCTGTTGTGATGGCTCTGCTGCTGGCGGGTTGCCAGACGCGCCATGCGCCGCCCACGAAACCGCAACCCATCTGTGCGGGTGGCGACATGATGATGCAGACCACGCTGTGGTTTGGACTAAGCAAGCCAGACGGCGGCAGGGTGAGTTCGCTTGACTGGATGAACTTTGTGGACAATGAGGTTACGCCACGCTTCAAAGCGGGACTGTCGGTTTATGACGCTAAAGGGCAATGGCTGGGCGAGAACGGCAAACTGGCACGGGAGAACAGTAAAGCGCTGATGCTGATCCACGGTATCGACCCTGCCACCAATCAGGATATTGAGGCGCTACGTACCCTCTATAAGAAACGCTTTGCTCAGGAGTCGGTGATGCGGGTGGATGCACCCGTCTGCGTCGGATTCTAGGACGAAAGCGGGCGGCAGCGAGGCCGCCCACGGAATAGTCAGATAAACAGACCGGCAAAAGCCGCAGAGAGCAGGCTCACCAGCGTGGAGCCATAGACCAGCTTCCAGCCAAACCGGGAAACCACATTCCCCTGTTTTTCGTTCAGGCCTTTTATGGCACCCGCCACAATGCCGATCGAGGCAAAGTTAGCAAAGGAGACCAGGAACACCGACAGAATACCCAGCCCGCGCGCGCTCATGCCCGCCGCAACTTTCTGCAGCTCAATCATCGCCACAAACTCATTTGCCACCAGCTTGGTCGCCATGATGCTGGCCGCCTGCAGGGCATCCGCTTTGGGAATGCCGATCAGCCATGCCAGAGGATAGAACAGGTAGCCGAGCAACTGCTGGAAGCTATAGCCAAAGACCGCTGCAAACACGGCATTCACGGCAGCAATCAGGGCGATAAAGCCAATCAGCATCGCCAGAATGATCATCGCCACTTTGAAACCAGCCAGGATGTACTCGCCCAGCATTTCAAAGAAGCTTTGCTCTTCATGTAGCTTTTCCAGCGCGATAGGCTGCTCATCCTGGCTTTTCATCGGGTTGATGATCGACAGGATAATAAAGGTGCTGAACATGTTAAGCAGCAGTGCGGCAACCACATACTTCGGTTCAATCATCGACATATAAGCACCGACAATCGACAGCGAAACGGTGGACATCGCAGTCGCTGCCATGGTGTAGAGCCGGCGCGGCGGGATATCACCCAGAATCCCTTTATAGGCGATAAAGTTTTCCGACTGACCCAGAATCAGCGTGCTGACGGCATTAAATGACTCCAGTTTGCCCATGCCATTAATTTTCGACAGCAGCGTCCCGAAAATACGGATCAGCAGCGGCAGGATGCGCCAGTGCTGCAATATGCCGATCAACGCGGAAATAAAGACAATCGGGCAGAGTACGCCAAGGAAAATAAATGCCAGCCCCTGTTTGCTCATTCCGCCAAACACGAATTCTGTACCCTGTGCGGCAAAGCCCAGCAGCGTTTCAAAGAATCCCGCAAACGAGCCGACCAGCGCCAGCCCCCCGGCAGAGTGAAGGAAGAACCAGCCCAGCGCGGCTTCTGCCACAATCAGTTGAACAATAAAGCGCAGGCGAATCTGTTTACGGTCATGACTGACCAGCAGCGCAAGGGCGAAAATCACCACCAGCGCCAGCAGGAAATGAAGAATGGCGGCCATATGTCTTTTTTATCAGAGAGAAAGGAAAGCGCATTTAGCCACAGCTGGCAGGGAATTTCATCTGATGCCTGCGCCAGACCGGCGCAAGAGACAGCGGGCAAGGAAGTCCGTATAATGCGCAGCCAATCATTAGCAAGCCGGAGAATACCCATGCGTCCAGCAGGCCGTAGCGCACAACAGGTGCGTCCAGTCACATTGACCCGCAATTACACCAAACACGCAGAGGGTTCCGTTCTGGTGGAATTCGGCGAAACGAAAGTGCTTTGCACTGCCTCCGTAGACGAAGGGGTTCCGCGTTTCCTTAAAGGCCAGGGCCAGGGCTGGGTCACGGCTGAATATGGCATGCTGCCGCGTTCTACTCACAGTCGTATGGCGCGTGAAGCCGCAAAAGGCAAGCAGGGTGGTCGTACGCTGGAAATTCAGCGTCTGATCGCCCGTTCACTGCGTGCCGCAGTTGATCTTAAAGCGCTGGGTGAATTTACCATCACGCTCGACTGCGACGTGATCCAGGCCGATGGCGGCACCCGTACCGCCTCAATCACCGGTGCCTGTGTGGCGCTGGCTGATGCGCTGAACAAGCTGGTAGCCAGCGGCAAGCTGAAAGCCAATCCGATGAAGGGCATGGTCGCGGCGATTTCAGTCGGTATCGTTAAAGGCGAAGCACTGTGCGATCTGGAGTACGTTGAGGACTCCGCGGCAGAAACCGACATGAACGTCGTGATGATGGAAGATGGTCGCATGATCGAGGTGCAGGGCACTGCCGAGGGCGAACCGTTCAGCCATGAAGAGCTGCTGACGCTATTGGCGCTGGCACGCGGCGGCATTGAGGAATTGATTCAGGCGCAGAAAGCAGCGCTGGAAAATTGATGTAACAGGCGACCTCAGGGTCGCCTTTTCTTTATTTGAGGAGTGAGAAATGAAAGCCTGGCAGCGTCAGTTTATTGAATTCGCCCTGAACAAGCAGGTGCTGAAGTTCGGTGAGTTCACTTTGAAGTCAGGGCGTAAAAGCCCCTATTTCTTTAATGCCGGTCTGTTCAACAGCGGACGGGATTTAGCGCTGCTGGGACGCTTCTACGCGCAGGCGCTGGTGGATGGCGCTGTCGACTTCGATCTGCTGTTCGGTCCGGCCTATAAAGGCATTCCGATTGCGACCACCACGGCGGTGGCGCTGGCGGATCATCATGACCGCGATGTGCCTTACTGCTTCAACCGCAAAGAAGCCAAAGATCACGGTGAAGGTGGCTTGCTGGTGGGCAGCCCGCTGCAGGGCAAAGTGATGCTGGTGGACGATGTGATCACGGCAGGCACAGCGATTCGTGAGTCGATGGATATTATCGGTGCGCATAACGCAACCCTGGCAGGCGTGCTGGTGTCGCTTGATCGTCAGGAGCGTGGACGTGGAGAGATGTCGGCGATTCAGGAAGTCGAACGTGATTATGGCTGCAAAGTGACCGCAATTATCACACTGGCCGACCTGATTAGCTGGCTGGAAGAGAAGCCGGAGATGGCCGATCATCTGGCTCAGGTTCGTGCCTATCAGAAAGCATACGGGATTTAACAGAGGCGGGCGCGATGCCCGCCTTCTTTGACTCTTTACACCAGCTGTACGGCAATCAGCGGCCAGCGAGCTTCAAAGTCTGCAGTAGGACTGAAACGAAACTCAGAACGGACATAGCGCGACAGTAAACCTTCACAGAAAGCCAGCAGCTGGCTTGCCAGTAACGCCTCATCAGCCTGAAAAGCTTCGCCCTCACGCATTTTTCGTTCACGCATCACCTGTCGCAGCTGCACTTCAATCCGCTCAAACAGTTGATTAATACGTCCCTGCAGCCGGTCCTGCTCGAACATCAGCGCATGACCGGTCAGGATGCGCGTCAGTCCCGGATTACGCTCACCAAATCCCAGAATCAGTTGCACGATCAGACGCAGGCGCGTCATGGTCTCTTTTTCATCTTTGAGGATCAGATTGATGCGGGTAATCAGACTGTCTTCGATAAACTCAATCAGGCTATCGAACATGCGTGTCTTACTGGGGAAGTGACGATACAACGCCGCTTCGGAAACGCCTACCGTGGCTGCCAGTTTGGCGGTGGTAATGCGCTGACTGCCATCACCCGACTCCAGCATCTGTGCCAGCGCCTGCAAAATCTCTTCGCGACGGTTCCGCTTCGCGACTTTTTTTTCTGCCATGACCTTAAAGACCCCTGAAATTCACCTAAAAACAGGCAACACCTACGCATCTGCCACAGGAACGCGTCCCATGGCGATGAGGAAAAATAACGGGCGTAAGTGAAAGTCGGTAATGCGGGTTACTGGCGACCTGAGTGGCCGAAGCCGCCTTCGCCGCGCAGGCTGGCGTCGAAATCGTCGACCAGGTTAAATTCCGCCTGTACCACCGGTACAAAGACCAGTTGTGCCATGCGATCGCCGGGTTGCAGAGAGAAACTTTCCTGGCCGCGATTCCAGACCGACACCATCAGTTGTCCCTGATAGTCGGAGTCAATCAGCCCGACCAGGTTGCCCAGTACAATGCCGTGTTTATGGCCAAGGCCTGAGCGCGGCAGGATTACAGCGGCCAGATCGGGGTCGGCGATATGAATCGCCAGTCCGGTCGGGACCAGCGTTGTTGTGCCTGGTGCGATGTCGAGCACCTCATCAATACAGGCGCGTAAATCTAACCCAGCGGAACCTGAAGTGGCGTAGGTCGGCAATGGAAACTCTTTGCCAACACGCGCATCCAGAATTTTAACGTCTATTTTTTTCATCATAACGGCTGACAATCTCGTCTATTAATTGTTGGCCAAGGAGAGACTTATCGCTGAGCGGTAAGCGTTTTTCTCCATCCTGCCAAAAAAGGTGAAGAGCATTGGTGTCGCTATTAAATCCCTGTCCGGCTTTAGCGACATCGTTAGCGCAGATCAGGTCCAGATTCTTGCGCACCCGTTTTTGCCGGGCGTATTCTTCCACATTCTGTGTTTCAGCAGCAAATCCAACCACAAATGGCCGGTTTTCCTGAAGTGCGGCGACCCCGGCAACAATATCGGGATTCTTTACCAGGTTCAGCGTGACGTTATCATCGCCGCCCTGTTTCTTGATTTTATCGGCCGCAATATCGGCTGCCCGGTAGTCTGCCACGGCTGCGCTTGCAATGAAAATATGTTGTTTAGCTATCTCGCTCATGACGGCGGCCTGCATCTCCAGCGCACTGGTAACATCAACGCGTCTCACACCCGCTGGCGCCGCCAGGCTGACCGGACCACTGACCAGCGTTACCTGTGCGCCGCGCCTGGCAGCGGCGGCGGCAATCGCAAAGCCCATTTTTCCGGAGCTGTGATTCGAGATGTAGCGTACCGGGTCCAGCGCCTCACGGGTTGGACCGGCGGTTATCATAATGTTGAGATGTTGCAAATCGTTGACGGGTGCAGCCCACTGCACCGCATGGTCAACAATCGCCAGCGGATCAAGCATCCGTCCCGGCCCGACGTCTCCGCAGGCCTGGCTGCCGCTGTCCGGCCCCCAGATCAACACGCCACGCTCATGCAGCGTTTGCAGGTTGTGCTGGGTCACCGCCGCACGATACATCTGCTGATTCATAGCGGGCACCACCGCCACGGGTGAGGCCGTCGCTAATACAGCCGTGGTCACCAGATCGTTTGCCATACCGGCAGCTATACGGGCAATCAGGTCGGCAGTGGCCGGTGCCAAAACAATCAGATCGGCCCACTTTGCCAGTTCAATATGACCCATCGCGGCTTCCGCTGCCGGATCAAGCAGATCGTCAAACACCGGATAGCCTGAAACGGCCTGCAGGCTGAGCGGAGTAATAAAGGCCTTTGCCCCCTCCGTCATCATTACGCGGACATCAGCGCCGCGGTCGCGCAGGCGACGCACCAGCTCAGGTGCTTTATAAGCGGCGATACCGCCGCTCACGCCAAGAAGAATTTTTTTGCCGGCTAATCCCATCATGATGTTGGCCTCACTAAGCTCTCTGCCGCCCGCGGCGGCGAATGCACGGACTTTATCATAAAAGCGTGGACGCGCCTTTTCACCAACTGCGTTTGCGAGCCGTCTCGAAGATTGATACGCCACTGATAGCGGCATGCTTCAGGATGGGCCACTCTTAAACTCATCTCAGGGAGAGCAACGATGAAAATCAAGGGACCACGGGAAAAACTGCAGAAACTGGGTGCGCATTCGCTCAGCGATACCGAACTGCTGGCCATCTTTCTCCGCACCGGCTCGCCAGGGCAGAACGTCCTTGAACTGGCCGGGCAGATGCTGGAGGGATTTGGCTCGCTTTATCAGCTCATGACGTCAGACAAAGCGGCATTATGCAAAATTAAAGGTGTCGGCGATGCCAAGCTGGCGCAACTGCACGCGATTGCCGAACTGGCGAAGCGCTTTTTCGCCAGTAAGCTGGCGCGAGAAAGCGTGATGGAAAATCCACAGATTACGCGCCAGTATCTGCAAAGCCTGTTAGCCCACCAGGAGCGGGAGATCTTTATGGCCCTGTTTCTGGATAATCAGCATCGGGTGCTACGGGCACAGAATATGTTCTCTGGCTCCATTAATAGCGTGGAAGTGCACCCTCGCGAGATCGTCCGGGAAGCGCTGAAGCTCAACGCAGCCGCCCTGATACTGGCGCATAATCATCCCTCGGGGATGGCGGAACCGAGCCGTGCAGACCGTGAAGTGACCCATAAAGTCAGCGAAGCCTGTCAGCTACTCGACATCCGTCTGCTCGATCATCTGGTGATTGGCCATGGCGAATATGTCTCCTTTGCTGAGCGGGGATGGCTCTGATTCAGGGAAATTTCGCGCCAGGTGGCGGCTTTTTGCCCGATCATTCGGGATCTTTATCTGTTCGGGACTTGAGCACTTGGGCTGAGCGGCGTATACTACGCCACCTTTGAGAATCTCGGGTTTGGCGGTTAGGCCAGCTTAGCGGGTTCCATGGAACTCGCCTGGCGGGCTGCAAGCCTGACGAGGCGGCCAAAACCTAATTTTTAAAGCTCGAGCTGATTTGATTTTTGGAGATATAGACATGTCACGAGTCTGCCAGGTAACTGGAAAGCGTCCGGTAACGGGTAACAACCGTTCCCACGCAATGAACGCGACGAAACGCCGTTTCCTTCCGAACCTGCACTCACACCGTTTTTGGGTTGAGAGCGAGAAGCGCTTCGTTACTCTGCGTGTATCTGTTAAAGGTATGCGCATTATTGATAAAAAGGGCATTGATACGGTTTTATCCGACATGCGTGCCCGTGGTGAGAAGTACTAAGGTACTAAGGAACTGAATCATGGCTAAAGGTATTCGTGAGAAGATCAAGCTGGTTTCCTCTGCTGGTACAGGTCACTTCTATACCACCACGAAGAACAAACGTACTAAACCAGAGAAGCTGGAACTGAAAAAGTTCGATCCGGTTGTACGTCAGCATGTGATCTACAAAGAAGCTAAAATTAAGTAATTTTAGTGTTCTGCTAAAAACCCGGCTCCGGCCGGGTTTTTTGTTTGTGTAAAACGCTGAGGAGAGGGTATGCCAGAGTTGCCAGAGGTTGAGACCAGCCGCCGCGGTATCGAGCCGCATTTGGTTGGTGAAACCATTCTTCACGCTGTGGTACGTAATTCACGTTTGCGCTGGCCTGTTTCGCAGGAAATCCTGGCGCTAAGCGATCAGCCGGTGCTCAGCGTACAGCGCCGGGCGAAATATCTGCTGCTGGAACTGCCGCATGGCTGGGTCATTATCCACCTGGGTATGTCGGGCAGCCTGCGTGTGCTATCCGAAGAGCTGCCAGCGGCTAAACATGACCATGTTGATTTGGTCATGAGTAACGGCAAAGTGCTGCGCTACACCGACCCGCGCCGCTTTGGTGCCTGGCTCTGGAGCAGCGATCTGGCGGGCAGCAGCGTGCTGGCGCATCTCGGACCTGAGCCGCTTAGCGACCAGTTTGACGGCGCTTACCTGTTTGATAAATCGCGTGGCAAACGCACGCTCATCAAGCAGTGGCTGATGGATAACAAAGTGGTGGTGGGCGTAGGCAACATTTACGCCAGTGAGTCACTGTTTACCGCCGGGATCCTTCCCGATCGTGCCGCAGGAAGTCTGTCGCAGGCTGAAGCGGAGCTGCTGGTCAACACCATTAAAGCGGTGCTGTTACGTTCAATTGAGCAGGGCGGTACTACGCTGCGAGACTTCTTACAGACCGACGGCAAGCCAGGCTATTTTGCCCAGCAGCTGCAGGTTTATGGCCGCGCCGGTGAACCCTGCCGCGCATGCGGTACGCCGATTATCAGCGGCAGACATGGGCAGCGCAGCACCTATTGGTGCCCCAACTGCCAACATTAAGCCAGTTTAGCCAGCAGTGCCTGATGCACGGGCGCGGGCAGAAAGGCGGAAACATCGCCGCTATGACGCGCCACCTCTTTGACCAGCGAAGAGGAGATAAACGAGAAGCCTTCAGACGGCATCAGGAACACACTCTCCAGCGTTGGCAGCAGGTGACGATTCATCTGCGCCAGCTGCATTTCATATTCAAAGTCTGATACCGCACGCAATCCACGGACCAGCACATTCGCCTGCTGGTCACGGGCGAAATTTGCCATCAGGTCGCTGAAGCCGACCACCTCAACGTTCGGCAGATGCGCCACCACCTGACCGGCCAGCGCCACGCGCTCATCCAGGCTGAACATTGGTTTTTTACTGGGGCTGGCAGCAATGGCCAGAATCACCTGATCAAACATCTGCGCTGCCCGCGTCACGATGTCGAGATGACCAAGCGTTACAGGATCAAACGTACCGGGATAGATGGCTTTAGTGGTCATACTCGCCCTTTTTTCGCAGCGTGATTCAGCGCCCAGAGGGCTGAATATTTATTGAAGGTATATTGCGCGTTGACTACCGCCAGAATCCAGCCCTGTTTGCCGTCGAGAAAACCGGCACGCAGCAGCAACGTTTTAACAAACGCGCCAAGCGTATGGCTGAACACCGAAAAGAGACCGCAACGCTTACCGCGCTGGTGACGTTCCGTGGCCCAGGCTTCGGCATAGGCCAGTTGCTTGCGCTGAAAGGCGATTAAATCGCGGCAGGTCAGATGTTCCAGATCGCCAGGCAACGCCACCACCGGTGCGCCGTCACTCTGCAGTGATTCATGCACCAGATTATCATTGTAACGGAAGGTGCGTGGATAGAGGCGCATCACGCGATCGGGATACCAGCCACTGTGGCGCATAAAGCGGCCGAGGAACAGATTACTGCGGCCCAGGCTGTAAACAGTGCGGCTGGGTGGGGCGACCAGCACCTGCTCAATCGCGGCGCGCAGTTCGGGTGAAACGCGCTCATCCGCATCGATCATCAGAATCATATCGCCGGTGGCATAGTGTTGCGCACGCTGGCGCTGGATGCCATAGCCCTGCCAGTCATCACTTTGATAGACCTGCGCTCCGGCTTGCGTGGCGATCTCAACACTGTCGTCACTGCTGCCAGAATCCAGCACAATAATTTCGTCGGCCCAGCTGACTGAAGCCAGACAATCCGGCAGCAGCTCCGCTTCATTTTTGGCGATCATCACCACAGAAAGACGCTGGCGTGCTGACATTAGTGGGCCCGTGGTGGCAGATGCGGTTCGAGTAACTGTAGCAGACGCTGAAGCGCACCCTGGTTCTGGTGCAGTACGTCTACCGCATGGCGTCCGTAATAACGGCGGTAATCATCATCCTGCAACAGGTTGGTGACCTCTTTTTCCAGCGAAATCACGTCGGTGACGGTGATCAGACCCTGGCCTTCCTGCAACTTACTGCAGATATCTTTGAAGTTCCAGATGTGTGGTCCCATCAGGACCGGAAGCGCATGGGCAGCAGGTTCCAGCGGGTTGTGTCCGCCCCGCTCAACCAGGCTGCCGCCGACAAACGCCAGATCGGCGATACCGTAAAGCAGCATCAGTTCACCCATTGAGTCGCCGATGACCACCTGCGTGGAACCGGATGGGATCTCACCGCTGCTGCGCAGGATAAAGCTGAAGCCGCGTTCCTGCGTTAGCTCGCGCGCATCGTTAAAACGTTCAGGATGGCGGGGAACCAGAATCAGCAGCAGATCCGGAAACGTCTGCAGCAGGCGACGATGGGTATCCAGCACGATGACCTCTTCGCCTTCGTGCGTGCTGGTGGCGATCCACACCGGGCGACGCGGTGCCCACTGGCGACGCAGCGTTACCGCTCTGGCGGCCAGCTCTGGCGTGACGGAAATATCAAACTTCAGGCTGCCGGTAATCGCCAGTTGTGAACGTTTCAGGCCCAGACTCAGGAAGCGGTCGCCATCTTCCGTGTTCTGCGCCGCAATCAGCGTGATGCTCTGCAACAGCTGGCGCATAAATTTACCCAGCTTGCGATAGCCTTTGGCGGAGCGGGCCGAGAGGCGGGCATTGGCGATAACCAGCGGAATGTTACGCTGGTGCAGAATGCGGATAATGTTCGGCCACAGCTCCGTTTCCATGATGATCACCAGCCGTGGATTAACCGTATCCAGAAAACGATTAATCGAACCTGGCAGATCATAAGGCAGATAGACGTGATGCACATCTTTGCCAAACGCAGATTGCGCCCGCTCAGAGCCGGTCGGCGTCATGGTGGTGACGGTAATCGGCAGGGTCGGATAACGATGACGCAGCGCGCGCACCAGCGGAATCGCGGCCAGAGTTTCACCTACAGAGACCGAATGCAGCACAATGCCGTCGGGCTTTACTTTGCCGACGCAATAACCATAGCGTTCTGCCCAGCGTTTGCGATAGGCAGGCGCTTTACGACCGCGCAGCCACAGGCGCAGCCAGATCAGTGGCTGAATGAAGTAGAGCAATGCGGTGTAAATGGTCGTCATAGTTACCGTTACAACAGGTTCGCGTCTAAAAACAGATTAAAATGAGATGGCGGCATGTTATCAGAAACCCCGCATGCACTCATCCCGGATTGTCAGTTGGTACTCAATACCTGTTGATAAAGCGAAGTCAGCGCCTGCGCCAGCTGTTGTGGACCATAAGGCTCAATTTTACGTCGCGCCGCGTCACCCATTCGTGAATCGACAGAAAGCGCCGGTATTGCATTAATCGCCTGGTTTAACCCATTGATATCCAGGGCATCACAGACGAAGCCTTCCTGACCAGCGGTAATAAATTCTGCGCCACCGCAACCGGTGCTTGTTATCACCGGTAAGCCGCAGGCCATTGCCTCCAGCACCACATTCGGAAAGGGGTCATAGAGTGTGGGCAGTAACAAGCCATCCGCCGCGTGATAGAACGGCTGCACATCCTGCTGTACGCCGACAAAGCGCAGGCGGTCCAGGCAGTGAAGCTGGTTTGCCAGCTGCTGGTAACGTTGTAATTGTTTATCCTGGCCCACCACAATCAGATAACGATCGCTGGCAGCCAGCGCCTGTATCGCCGCTTTCAGCCCTTTACGCTCAAAGCCGGAGCCAACATAGATCAGTACTGTAGCGGCATCGGGCAGTGACAGCTGCTGGCGGGTGGCGCGACGTGCTGTTTCTGTAGCGGGCTGGAAACGACTGGCATCGATAGCATTATGAATAACATGGATTTTTCCGGCGTCGAGCGCGAAACAGCGCAGGATATCGCGCTTTACCATCTCTGAATTACAGATCACCGCTTTCAGCGTCGGAGAGTTAAACATTTCCGCTTCCGCCTGCAGAACATAGCGGTGATAAGGACTGAATGTAGCACTCATCCGCTGCCACGATGAGACAATACGGGCGCGCTGTTCCAGCCAAACACGATGCACGCCATCACCCGCACGGAAAATGTCACAGCCGGCGATGCGCTCATGGCTTTGTACAATATCGAACTTTTCTCGCTCCCAGCAGGCACGTGCGGCACGGGCAAAGCCGCGCTCGCGGGAAACCCTGCCCAGCTTTGCCGGATTACAGATATGCAGATGCCAGTCTGGATTGGGCGTGCCCTGCCAGCTGCGGGTAATGATGTTGAGATCGAGCTTTTCGCTGCCCAGCGCTTCTAGGGCGCGTGAGATAAAACGTTCAGCACCGCCATCCGGACGATATTTCTGCCGGACAATGGCCAGCCGTAACTTACTCATTCAGGTAGTTCCTCGCTGCCGCGACCACATCCTTTACCGGAATGGCCGAGAGATAACGCTGGTCAGTTTTGGTGTCGATGGAATCGGGTGAGGGCAGCGGGCCATAATCGCCCGCCCAGATGACATGGTTGTTGTTCCCCCAGGGCCGCCAGTGCTGCAGCTTGGTCGGGCCAAAAAGTGCGATACAGGGCGTATCAAGCGCGGCAGCCATATGCATTGGCGCAGAGTCGACACCAATAAATAGCCGGGCATGATCGATCAATGCCGCCAGCTGCGGTAGCGTGAACTGACCCGCCAGCGAAACCACGTCAGGCGACGCACAGCGCGCGCGAATGCGGTTAATCATCGCCAGCTCCTGCTTGTCCGGCCCGGCGGTCAGCACCACTTTGCGGCCCGGTTGCGCCAGCTGATCAAGTGTGGCCGCAACGCTCTCTTCTTCCCAGCATTTAAAGCTCCAGCGTGAGGTCGGCTGCACCACAATATAGGGCGCGGTAATATGATGTTCCGCCAGTCGGGCCAGCACGATTTGCCGATCAGCGTTGCTGTAATGCATGGAGACACGTGCGCCATCGCTGCTGATGCCGAGGGGGGCCAGCGCCGACATATTCTGTTCAACGGTATGCAGTTTGCTGTGATTGTGTGTGGGGACCAGCCGGTTGTGACACCAGCGCCACAGGGCGTTATCGCGTTTTTTGAATGCGAAACCGATACGAACTTGTGCCCCGGACAACCGCGTAATCAGGGCAGCGCGCCACTGATCGGCCAGGTTAATCACCAGATCATAATGCGCGTCACGTATGGCGCGAATTAATGCACGCTCATGGCCCAGCTTGCGCCAGGTTCCCTCCTGTTTCCATTTGCGATCGATGACGTGCAAATGGCGGATGGCCGGATGCGCTTCCAGCATCGGACGCGTTTCCTGATAGAGCAATACGTCAATGCTGGCCTGCGGGTAACGCTGACGAAGCGCATTAATGGCGGGCGTTGTGAGCAGCATGTCACCATGGTGGCGCAGCTTAATCAGTAATATATTTTTTGGAGAGATGTTTGCTGGAGTCAGGCTGGCCATAAACAGGAGTTCTCAGAATTCAGTGAACCGATTGTAGGGCAAACCCTTTTTAGGATAAAGCCAGCCTCAAAGGTTATTTATCACGCCAGCGATAGAGCCGCGCCAGCCATAACAGCAGCTGATACCACTGCTTAATTCCCCGGGCATTCCGTAGCATGCGCAGGTGCGTCCCGGTCGTGAAAAGATCGGCAATGATCGCCTGACGTGCGCGGGCCTCAGGTTCACGCCTGACACTGTGACAAACGCTCAGCGCTTCATGGGTTACCTGATAGTGAAATGATGGGTAGATTTTCACACGGTCACGATAGCGGGTGTTGAGCTCCTCCAGCAGCCGCGCAATCTTCAGGTAGTGACGCTGATATTCAACGTTACGCTCGCCGGTACGTTTGCGGTTGCTGATTGAAGCGTCGTGCATATAGTAGCGATAGAGCACTGCTTCGGTATAACGCACGCGTTTTGCCAGCAGCATAAACTCGGTGGTCCAGGGAATATCCTGATGATGCAGGCCCGGCTCAAACTGCAACTGATGCTGCTCGATCAGTTCCCGGCGATAGATGCCAAGCCAGACCACATGCATATAACGATGCGTTTTCAGCGCGGTATTGAGCCAGTCGGCACCGCTCAGCACCGGAGTGCTGCGCAGGCGGTCCAGCGGAATCAACGGTTTTACCCGCTGACTGTGTTTAAAGAACCACTCGGCGTTGCACTGTGCGGCATCCAGATTGTCCGCTTCTGCCATCGTCACCAGCGTCTGATACATATCGGGCTGCATGGTGTCATCTGCATCCGGAAAGGTGACATATTTCCCGTGGGCAATCGCCAGACCCGCGTTACGGGCGCGCGACACGCCGCCGTTTTCCTGATGAATCACACGAATATGAGAGTGCTGCTGTGCATACTGGTCAGCGCGCTCACCTGAGCCGTCGGTTGAACCGTCATCGACAATGATGATCTCCAGCGAGGTCAGCGTCTGCGCCAGCAGTGCCTGCATGAACTCATCAAACATGCTGCCCGCATTGAACATCGGCGTAATGATACTCAGCAAAGGAGAAGTACTCATCACGCTATCTGCACCCGCATTGAATTCACTGTGAAAGGGCGTTGCCTCGTCATAAATCATTTCCAAATCAGCAGAGTGGAATCAGGAAGTTCACGATTATAAGGCGGTGTGGCCTTCCTGCTTTACTAAAAACCACGCCCGCCAGTAATAATGCGTTATATGCGCTTTTTTTACGCAAAGTAGGCGGGCAGGTAAACCGATTATTATGCCGATGCTCATTCAGCGTCTTTTTTATAAGAGATCGTAGCAAACCGCAGGCGGGAGAAGTGACGGGAAAGTCAGGCGCTGAAATAACAGCGCCTGCATCAACCTGATAAATCTGAGTGCGCTACTGCTCGCTCTGTTTAAAAAACTTGAGACTGACATACTTCATCATCCAGCTCATGCTTTCGGCATACTGTTTCTGATGCCACTTTATACGGGCGAATCGCTTCATCTCTTTATAATGTCTGGGCGTATCAAGCGGTTGTGAAGCCCAGGGTGACTGATGGTAATAGCGATAGTAGAGCTGTGAAAGATCGCTGCCGGCCCATGCATGCCAGGGTTTGCATTTACCGGTGTAGTGAATCATGACGGTTTCATCTGGTACACCAGAGTGATCCCAGACTTTATTGGCGATGATGTCGTAAATATGGTTATAGCGGTCCGGCAGAATCAGAATCTCATTCTCCAGCACAATATTCAGCGCATCCTGATCGGGAAAACCAAACTCTGCGCCCTGCGTCACCAGCACGTCGGTAATGCGCGCGGTAGTCTGCCTTTCGAGCCAGCGTGGAATATTGATCAGCATAAAGCCGGAATTGAAGTAGTGATGATGCTTCAGCCCCAGCCTTGCGCACTGGTTCTGCCGCGCACGTGGTGTGTCGTTACAGGCCGCCAGCGTGTAATCCGTGATATTCAGGGCGAACAGAGGAGAGTAATCGCCCACCACCAGGGTATCTGCATCAATATAGATCACCCGATCGCTATAGTTCGCTACCGTTTCAGGGATCAGGAAGCGGTAGTGGATGCTTTTAGGATAGCGGCCCACTGCAGGCAACTGATCAACCCAGGCACTGTTAAAAATATGCAACGTAATCGCCAGACGGTGGCCTGTGGCCAGCGAGCGCAATTTTTCTACATCTTCGTCGCGTAGTGAATCTGAGAAAATATGGGCGTGGAAAGCGGTATCAGGATGATGATGGAGAAGTGAAAACAGCGTAATGCCCAGGCCACGCGCATAGGCGTGGTTGATGCCAAACGCAACGTGAACCTGATTATCATCCGTGTCAGCAAGCGTGTTGACCAGCAGCTGACTTTGCTGAACGGCATCAGCAAGAGGGGTAATTGCCATTACGCTTTACTATTCCAGATTATGAGTAATAAACGTTTGTATTCTAGTCAGTTTATCGTGATCCAGCCCGAATAATTTTTCAGCAGGCTGATCAAACTTAAAACGGGTGGCAAAAACGAACGTCGAAGCGTCAATATTATCCGGTCCGATAAATAAGACGTTATTGACCGGACGCTGCTCCCTGACTTCACACGGCCCGTAAAGCATGATCACGGGTATCTGTTGGGCATCCGCAATATACGCATTGCCAGAGTCAGAGGCGATATAGAAATCCATCTGCGAAATGGCCCACGGAACCTCTTCCAGCTTTAGTTCACCAATCAGACTGACAATATTCTCTTTTGGGCCGGTCAGACTCAATAACTCATCCAGCCACGGCTGCTCAGATGGCGGACCAAACACATAAAAGGTGCAGGGCAGGTCAGCCAGTGATGCCATCAGCTGCTGCCAGATGCTGGCAGGAATAGTTTTGGCCCGATTACCGGCAGAAATGCTGATACCTATTTTAATGCCGCTGTGCGGATTACGCAGTGCAGCGGGCGGCACGGGCGGCTCCCAGAGCGGCGAGGTCGCGTGTTTAGGGAAATCGGTGTAGCGATAGTCGCGGTTAATCAGCTTCAGGTAACTGTCGAGCGTCAAATCTGTCTTAGTGTGATCAACAATGCCGCTGGCGCTGCGATAGAACGTCTTATGGTAAGACTTACGCACATAGGTGCGCAGAAACTGCTTATTCGGTGCGTTGCATAACGCGGCAAAGAACAGGTTTACGCTGTTAGGCTGCACCAGATAGACGTTGTCATAGCGGTTCATCAGGGTGAACGCGAGCTTCAGTTTGGCAAAAAAGCTGCGCTTTGCGTCTTCAATCAGAAAATAGCGGCTGACCGTGTCATCATGACGTACCAGCGGCTCCACTGCTTTGCTGATCAGCAGCTCAGACTGACCCAGGGCGCGCAGCATGGGTGTAATATTGATAAAATCACCAATCTTCGCCGTCTGGATGATTAAGCTGCGTCCGGTTGGCCGGTAAAATAGCCGCATTATGGCCCGGAAAGGCAGAAGCAGCAGATAGATCAGCACATAGTTCATGGCGTATTTTCCGTAATAACGGCCCGCAGTTTTTCTGCCACCGTGTCAGCAGTCAGCTCCGCCAGATTATGATTCGGGGCGCTCAGTGCCTGTTGGTTCTGCCCGTAACCGCCAATCAAACCAGGATCGGTCGGGCCATACAGCGTGAGGTTGGGACGATCCAGCGCCGCCGTCAGGTGACTTAATCCGGTATCTACCGAGACCACCGCCCGTGCGCCCGCCAGCTGTTGGGCTATCGCCTCCAGCGTGAGCTTAGGCAGCACCTCAACATGCTCAAAGCCCTCTGCAAGCCGCAGTGCGCGTTGATGCTCGTGTTCAGCACCCCAGGGCAGCTTCACCCGCAGCCCGCCGGGCTTCATCTGCTCGATCAGCTGTCGCCAGTGGGATTCCGGCCAGTGCTTGTTGTCACGCGTCGTGGCATGCAGAAAGACCAGGTAATGATGTGCGTCAGCGGGCAGATGATGCAGAAAGTGTCCGGCAATCGCGTAGTCACCCTGGTTTTGCGGCTTTTCATAGCCCAGGCTTTTAGCGAACAGTTCGCGCGTCCGCTCAACCGCATGTTGTTGCTTACTGACTTCATGGCGGACGTCATACCACCAGCTGGCAAACGGCTCACGCGCGCTGCGGCTGTCCTGACCGTGCTTTAACCCTTTCGATAAGCGGGTAACCAGCGCGGCACTTTTGATCAGTCCCTGCGCATCAATGACGACATCGTACTCACGCGACTGTAACGCGCGCTTAAACAGCACACGCTCTTCACGCTGCTGACTGCCAAACCAGTGTTTGCGCCAGCGGCGGATTGCAACCGGTAACACCTTATCGACCGCAGGATGCCAGCCAGGGATCTGCGCGAAGTTCTCTTCCACCACCCAGTCGAAACGGATGCCGGGGATAGCATGCATCGCATCGGTCAGTGCCGGCAGTGAATGCAGCACATCGCCCATTGAAGAGGTTTTAACAATCAGGACGTGCATGGCACCTCCTGTGGTGCGAGCAGTTCGCTCAGCGTCTGATGTACGCGCTCAGGCTGAATGTCGATCAGGCTCTGGTGATAGCCCTGGTCGGCATCGCCTTTACGCACTTTGTGATAGCCGGTAATCAGGCGAATAATACGCGCCTGTTTTGCAAGCGGCGGCGTAAAGTCAGGGCTACTCGGCCCATAGAGCGCCACCAGCGGACGGTCCAGCGCCGCAGCGATATGCATCAGGCCGGAGTCGTTGCTGACCACGGCGCGGCATTGCGCCAGCAGAATCACTGCCTGTTCCAGTTGGGTTTCACCGGCCAGATTACGGCAGTGGCCGCGTGCATCCTCTGGCAGAGCAGCGATAATCTCGTCGCCGGTCGGACGATCTTTGGCGGAGCCAAACAGCACAATCTGGAAGCCGTCAGCAATCAGCTGACGGGCCAGCGTGGCATAGTGATAGTGCGGCCAGCGCTTGGCGGGCCCAAATTCAGCGCCCGGACAAAAACCGATGATCGGACGAGTCGCTGCGAGCTGAAACTGTGCGGCGGTTTCAATCTTTTCCTGCTCTTCAACCTGCAATTTTGGCCACAACAGCGGCTGTGGCAGCTGCGCCGCCGAGGTAACAGGGGTGTCATAGCCCAGCGCAACGTAGCGCTCAACCATGAGTGGAAACGCGGCTTTATCCAGCACCCGTAAATCGTTCAGCAGGCCATAGCGCATTTCACCTCGCCAGCCGACGCGGCGTTTTATTCCGGCAAAGAAGGGAACCAGCGCCGACTTAAAGGAGTTAGGCAGCACATAAGCACGGTCGTAGTGACTGGCGCGCAGTACTTTTCCCAACCGGCGACGCTCACCAATCTCCAGTGCGCCATGCCCGAGCGGCATCGCCAGCGCCTGATTCACCTCCGGCATGCGTGACAGTAATGGGCGGCACCACGCGGGTGCCATCACATCAATCACTGCATCCGGATGTTCGGCCTTGAGTGTGCGATAGAGACTTTGCGACATCATCATATCGCCGACCCACGACGGGCCGATTACCAGAATTTTCATCGCCGGAGCAGCTTCCTTTATGCGTTGCGGTTCAGCCAGACCATATATTCAGCGACACCCTGCGCCACCGTTTTAAATGGCTTGTCGTAACCGGCAGCACGCAGTTTAGTGAGATCGGCCTGGGTATAGGCCTGATAGCGTCCTTTGAGTTTTTCCGGGAACGGGATGTACTCGATCTGACCTTTCTGATGGAATTTCAGAACCGCATCAGCCACTTCCTGGAACGATTCGGCGCGGCCTGTGCCGCAGTTGTAGATCCCGGAGACGCCGTTTTCCCAGCACCACAGGTTCACTGCTGCCACATCATCAACGTGGATGAAATCGCGCTTAAAGCCGTCACTGCCTTCAAACAGTTTTGGATTTTCATCGTTGCTAATCTGGGTGTTCAGATGAAACGCCACGCTTGCCATGCTGCCTTTGTGGCCTTCACGTGGCCCATAGACGTTGAAGTAGCGGAAGCCACACACTGGCGAGTTCGCTTCCGGCAGCATCTGACGCACGTAGTGGTCGAACAGCATTTTGGAGTAGCCATACACATTCAGCGGCTGCTCATACTGGCGCTCTTCGATGAAATTCTCGTTGCGTCCGCCGTAGGTCGCAGCTGAAGAGGCGTAAAGGAACGGGATCTCGCGCTCCAGGCAGTAGTGCAGCAGCTCTTTGGAGTACTGATAGTTGTTCTCCATCATGTACTTGCCATCCCACTCGGTCGTGGAGGAGCAGGCACCCTGATGGAATACCGCTTCAATCGGGCCTAAATCGTCGCCCGCGATCACGCTCATCAGAAACTCTTCTTTGTCCATATAATCGACGATATCCAGGTCGACTAAATTGGCAAACTTAGTGCCATCCTTCAGATTATCCACCACCAGAATGTCGGTGTGAACGCGATCGTTCAGCGCTTTGACGATGTTGCTGCCAATCATTCCTGCGCCGCCAGTTACGATAATCATGTTGTTACCTTCAACGTTGTGGGGTGAAACAGGAGGTTTCACACACGAATACCTCACATCATAACATTTCATCAGAGTGCAGACAGCCAGATGACTCTGTAACGCGTTGTGCGTACATCGTCGCGGCGTGAACTATGCTGCAAAAATGACATTCTGTTGGGCGATTTATCGTGAAGAAGCGGCCTGTTCAGTAAGATATGCCAGATTTTTGCCATCTGAGGAGAGCAATGATGCCTGCGCAATTTTATCAACAACTTCGTCAGCAACTTGATGATGCACGTCAGGAAGGACTGTTTAAACAGGAGCGGATCATTACCTCTGCCCAGCAGACGGAGATCGCGGTTGGCAGCGAGCCGGCAGTGATTAACTTCTGCGCCAATAACTACCTGGGTTTAGCGAACCATCCGGCGCTGATTCAGGCGGCGAAAGAGGGGATGGATTCGCATGGTTTCGGCATGGCGTCGGTGCGCTTTATCTGCGGCACGCAGGACAGCCATAAACAGCTGGAAAAGCGGCTGGCTGAGTTTCTCGGCATGGAGGATGCCATTCTCTACTCCTCCTGTTTCGATGCGAACGGCGGCCTGTTTGAAACCCTGCTCGATGCGCAGGATGCCGTTATCTCGGATGCGCTGAATCATGCCTCAATTATCGACGGCGTTCGGCTGTGCAAAGCGCAGCGTTATCGCTATGGCAATAACGATATGGCGCAGCTGCGTGCCTGTTTACAGGAAGCGCGCAATAAAGGTGCCCGTCATATTCTGATTGCCACCGATGGTGTCTTCTCAATGGATGGGGTGATTGCGAATCTGTCAGCCATTTGCGATCTGGCTGATGAGTTCTCCGCGCTGGTGATGGTGGATGATTCCCATGCGGTGGGCTTTGTCGGGAACACCGGACGCGGCACCCATGAATATTGTGACGTCATGGGCCGGGTAGACATCATTACAGGCACGCTGGGTAAAGCGCTTGGCGGCGCATCAGGTGGCTATACCGCAGCAAAAGCCGAGGTCGTGGAGTGGTTACGCCAGCGTTCCCGTCCCTATCTGTTCTCTAACTCGCTGGCTCCGGCCATTGTGGCCGCCTCGCTGCGGGTGCTGGATCTGCTCAGTGAAGGCGACGGACTGCGTCAGCGTCTGTGGGACAACGCCCGTTATTTCCGCGAGCAGATGACGGCGGCGGGCTTTACGCTGGCCGGGGCCGATCACGCCATTATCCCGGTGATGCTGGGAGAAGCCAGCGTCGCCCAGGAGTTTGCCCGCCGACTGCAACTGGAAGGCATCTATGTGACTGGCTTCTTCTATCCGGTGGTGCCAAAAGGTCAGGCACGCATTCGCACCCAGATCTCTGCGGCGCACACCCAGCAACAGCTGGAACGTGCGGTGGCGGCCTTTACCCGCATCGGCAAACAACTGGGCGTCATCGCCTGAGGAGTCCGTCATGAAAGCACTCGCCAAGCTGAAGAAGGAAGCGGGCATCTGGATGGTGACCGATGCCCCGGTTCCAGAGCCGGGGCATAACGATCTGCTGATTAAGATTCGTAAAACCGCCATCTGCGGCACCGATGTCCATATCTACAACTGGGATGACTGGTCGCGCAAAACCATTCCGGTGCCGATGATTGTCGGGCATGAGTATGTGGGTGAGGTGGTGGCGATTGGACAGGAAGTGAAAGGCTTTACGATTGGAGACCGGGTTTCGGGCGAAGGGCATATTACCTGTGGACACTGCCGCAACTGCCGCGCCGGACGCACCCATTTATGCCGCAACACGATGGGCGTGGGCGTTAACCGTCAGGGCTGTTTTGCGGAGTATCTGGTCATCCCCGCCTTTAATGCATTTAAAATTCCCGACAACATTTCCGATGAACTGGCGGCAATCTTTGATCCGTTCGGCAATGCGGTGCACACCGCACTCTCGTTCGATCTGGTCGGCGAGGATGTACTGATCTCCGGCGCGGGTCCTATCGGCATCATGGCCGCCGCGGTCTGTCGGCATGTCGGTGCACGCAACGTGGTGATTACTGACATCAATGAGTATCGACTGGCACTGGCGCGGAAAATGGGCGTCACGCGCGCGGTCAATGTGGCGAATGAAGACCTGCGGGAAGTGATGCATTCGCTGGGTATGACGGAAGGATTTGATGTCGGGCTGGAGATGTCGGGCGCACCTCCTGCCTTCCGTTCATTGCTGGAGGTGATGAATCACGGTGGGCGTATCGCACTGCTGGGTATCCCGCCGGGTGAAATGGCAATTGACTGGAACCAGGTAATCTTTAAGGGGCTTTTCATCAAAGGCATCTATGGCCGTGAGATGTTTGAAACCTGGTACAAAATGGCGGCGCTGATTCAGTCCGGCCTCGATTTAACGCCAGTGATTACCCATCGCTTTGGCATTGACGATTTCCAGCAGGGCTTCGATGAGATGCGTTCAGGACGATCGGGGAAAGTGATACTGAGCTGGGATTAAAGCAACGGCCGCCGATGTGGCGGCCGCCTGATTAGCTTTGCTTCTTCTCTTCGTCGGTCAGGTAGCGCACTTTGCGCGTGTAATCCTGACCTTTAAAGTTCAGCGGCTGCTGCGGGTCGGCCAGGTATTTTTGCCATTCCGACAGCGGAAAGCCGCCATGCGCCCCAACCACATCCGGCGGGATGACTGCCGACTGACCGCCAATTTTTTTTGAGACCGGCCAGTTAGCCCATTCCCCCAGATTGACAGTTTTAATATCCAGCATGTCGAGCAACACCGCGAGCGGCAGCTGGTCAGTAGGCGGCTGGCTGTCGTTCATTAAATTCCAGGTATCATTAAACAGCGTCAGCCAAAGCGGCGAAATGCGCTGCCAGACTTCACGGGTGGCAGCCAGGTAAGCGCCATTTACGTGGTCTGCCAGATAAGGCCGGATACTATGCGGATAGTAGGCGGGGATCGCCGCTTCCGGCGCACCGTCCAGCTTGGCAATCATTTTCCCCTGACGGAAGCTGGAATAGAGATGGCCGGGTTTCATCATAATCTGCGGCATCTTAAGCAGATTGAGGTCGGAATCGATCATCAGAATACCGTCGCCTTCTGCCTGCAAAGGTGCCTGCAACTTGATCAAACGACTGCGATAGATTTGCTTATAGCGATAATTTTCTTCCCGATGCGGAACATCCAGCGTCACCACGCGGGTTTTAGCCGGCAGGCTGCCAAAGGCGTGCGCTGGCTGATCGCTGACAATCACGACCTCTTTTGTCTCCGTCGCGAAACGCGCCGCAAAATCGGCACTGAGCAGGGCTTCTTCAATATAGTCCGCGCCCGTGCAGGGGATCACGACAGACGTGACCGGCACAGTGCCCTGAACCTCTTTTTGCGAATAAGGCAGGTTATGGCGCGCTCTGATATGGCGGTAACGGGGATTTAAAAAATTAAGCATGAGGTTTCTTTTTGGCGACGCTTTGCAGAATATTCTCGACGCCGCTGATATAGGTTTCAATGGCGTACTGTTCACGTACGCGTTTCGCTGCCGCATTGGTCAGGCGTTGACGCAATTCCGTATCCTGCCACAGTGCGGTCAGGTGCTGTGTCAGTTGTACCACGTTGCCATAATCAAACAGCAGCCCGGTTTCGTCATGACTGATCAATTCGGCAGTGCCGACCACACGGGATCCCACAACGGCGGTATTCACCAGCATCGCCTCCAGCACAACCCGGGGTAAACCTTCACTGCGTGAGGCCAGAATAAACGCATCAAAAGCCGTGAGGTAATCGAGAGCATTATTCTGAAAGCCCGTAAAAACCACGTGCTGCTGGATGTGCTCTGCTGTAGCAAGCTGCAGCAGATGCTGAAGTTCCGGACCCGCGCCGACAATCACCATCCGCCAGTCTGCATCGGGATTGGCGCGTTTAAAACGGCCCAGCGCCTGCAGGATATGGTGATTAGATTTGCGCAATATCAGGGAGCCGATAGTGCCAAATACAAAGGTCGAAGGAGAGAGTTTAAAACGCTGGCGGACTTCAAGGCGGTCAGGCAGAGTCTGGTGAACGTCGATAGCATTGCTGACGGTAAAACAGCGTTCCGCATCGATACCATGGCGTCGCAGGGTGTTATTGACGCCCTGAGAAACGGCAATCACAGCCTGACAATCCTGATTCACCATGCTGACCAGCCGCGGTTCAAGAACCGGATCGATACGGCAGTGTTGAACCACCGCAACATCGAGGCTGCGTGCGGCCAGATAACCTTCCACATTGGTGCTGGGCTGGTTATTCATATAGAGCGTGTCGAAGTTACCCAACTGCAGCAGTGAATTGATTTTGCTGGCATTGGGCATAATTCGCCAGCGCGTATCAATCTCATCAATAGCGCGCTTCTTGAGCTGTTTATTGAAAAACAGCAGCGCGCGCACGGCTTCTTTAACAAATTTTGCCCAGCGTGGCTGTTTGATTTGCGGAATAAAAAAGACCGGAATGGCCAGCGCATTCAACGTGGCCTCAATCGTTTCGTCGTTGCCACGGCTGTAGTTATGGTAGAAGCAGCAGGTGATATCAAATTTTTGACGATCGATACGCTTCAGCAGCTCCAGCATACTGTTGGTGCCGCCGCCCCACTCTCTGCCGTTATCCAGCAGCAGGATTTTTTGTTTATTTATCGTCATCCCTATCACTGTTTCCGCACAGCCGTTATCGCCCGACCCAGGATTATAGTAATTTCTGCGTATAAATGAACGCTAAGACGGAGACTTAGCATTCATAGCAAATCAGAACAGATTTTTTAGCGTGGTAAACAGTGGGCTGTGATTCACACTTTCAGCGATGACCCCTAAGGCTCGGGTCGCCGGCACCGGTGCCAGCGGTTGCTTCGCTTTACACTGGCCGGCAGGCTGGAAACGTGGTGGTACCGGTTTTGCCGGAGCCTCAGGTGTCCGTGAGCCGCTGCGGAGTGATTCATTCAGCAGCTGGCTGGGCCGAACCAGCGTAATGTCGGCTGGCAGTGTGGGTAACATCTGCTGCAGCACCCGTACGGTAGTCGGGTGAGGGTGACCAATCGCAATCGCATAACCGTCGCGCTGTGCCAGTTTCACTGCCCGGCTGAACTGCTGACGAATGGCGTTAATATCCTGGCTGTCATCAAGGAATACCCGACGTTTTAACACTTTGACCTGGGTACCCTGCGCGGCAGGTATCGCCTGACTGTTGGCGATGGTCATGCTATCCAGAAAGTAGAGGTTATAGTGATTCAGCGCCTGCATTACCTTCTGCATACCAGAAAGGCTCGAGGTCATCCTGCTGCCCATGTGGTTGTTCAGGCCGACTGCGTAAGGCACGTTGCTGACCGCATTGCGCATAATGCGGGTGATCTCTTCGCTGCTCATCTCCGGGGTCAGCGTATCTTTTTCCAGTGGCTGTTTGCTGAGTGGCGCCATCGGCAGATGGATCAATACTTCGTGTCCACCCAGATGTGCTTTAGTCGCCATTTCACGGGCATGGGGCGCGTTGGGCAAGACCGCCACTGAAATAGCCTGCGGCATCTGCAGGACTTTGTTCTCTTCGGCAGGGCGATAGCCGACATCATCGATGACAATAGCCAGTTTGCCCGCCTGTGCAGCGTAGCTGAACAGTAAGGCGCTCAACAGAATGGAAATTTTTCGACGTTGCAGCAAAACTTATTTTCCTAACCACGGGAGTGGATTGACGGCCTGTCCCTGACGTCGGATTTCAAAATAGAGCGACGGGGTACCGCGGCCACCACTGGTGCCCACCAGTGCGATAGGCTGTCCTGCCTTCACCTGCGTACCCACGCTCACCAGCGCGCTTTGGTTGTAGCCATACAGGCTCATATCACCTTTGCCGTGCTCCAGCACAACCACCAGTCCGTAGCCCTGCAACCAGTCGGCCATCAGCACACGACCATCCGCGATAGCTTTCACCTCGGTACCTTCCCGCGCATCAATCACCAGTCCTTTCCAGCGCAGTTCACCCTGCAGCTGTTCACCAAAGCGATGTTCAATACGTCCGCGCACCGGCCACAACGCCTGTCCGCCCGCGCGCCCCAGTCCACCCGTGCGGGCTACCAGTTCACGTTCGCTCTGGGTTGGCTGATAACTGGAGCCTTTGGCTTTCGCCTGCGCCTGACGCTGACGCACTTTTTCCGCCTCACGGGCTTCACGTGCTGCCCGCTCACGCGCCTCGCGTTCCGCGCGAGCGATCTTATCCTGCAGACGGCTTTCGTTCTGACGCATCTCGACCAGATCGGCCTGATCTTTTTCCAGCGCGCTTTCCAGTGACGTCAGGGTCTTTTTACGCGCTTCGCTCGCCTGTTGCAGCTTCTGCTGCTGGCCCTGCTGCTGTGCTAATAACTCTTTCTGCTGCTGTTGCTTCTGCTCCAGCGAGGCACGTTGCTGATCCAAATCCTCACGAGTCTTTTGCAGCGATTCGATACTTTTCTGGCGGGCAGCGTTCAGGTAGCCGAAATAGGCCAGAATACGCTCACTGCGCTGGCTCTCTTCACCGCCCATCAACAGCTGTACGCCGCTGTGCTGACCCTGACGAAATGCCGCATCAAGTTGCTCAGAAAGCAGGCTTTCCTGCTGAGTTTGCTGTTTTTCAAGGCGGGCGATGGAGGCAGCGAGCTGCCTGATTTCGTCATTCAGAGCGGTGAGGCTATTGCGGGTGTCACGCAACTGACGGCTCGCCAGCGCGATGACTTTCTCCTGGCTCTGCAACTGATCCAGCAGTTTGCTGCGCTGCAGTTTCTGCGCTTTAACGCTTTTCTCTTTTGCCGCAATGTTTTGCTGAATGGATTGCAGCTGAGATTTACTGTCCTCTGCGCTGTGAGCAGCGGCAGGCAACAACAGGGCTCCCGCACAAAGCAGACTAAGGGAGAGGCTGGACAGGTGTGTGAACAACGGCAGGTTATCGCCGTTGGGACGGGTCCTTGTATGCGAAACGGTTGTTTTTCCCTTCATAGGCCAATGATTATTCCACGATGAACCGCCGCTTACCAGTGCTGCCAGCGGGCATTTGCTTTTCCAGTTATGTCCACTTTCGCCATGACATGGATTAACCCTTACGCCATTTTTGCCTTTCAGCCACTTTTTTTGGAAAATGGAGCACAAATCGATACTCTGGCCGCATAGCATCTGTACATGCGAAGTGGCGCAGGTATACTCAGAACCCTTGTTTTAGCTTATTAGCCCGGTCTGGAGTCGTTACCACTCATGCAAGAAATTATGCAGTTTGCAAGCAATCACCCCATCCTGAGTCTGGCATGGGTCGTTTTACTCGTTATGGTGATTGTGACTACCGTTAAAGGAATGTTCTCTAAGGTAAAAACGATCAGCCGCGGTGAAGCCACCCGCCTGATTAACAAAGAGGACGCGGTAGTAGTAGACGTGCGTTCGCGCGACGATTTCCGCAGGGGGCATATTTCAGGTGCGCTGAATGTGGCAGCCGCTGAGATTAAAAAAGGCAACCTCGACGAACTGGCAAAGCATAAAGCGCAGCCCATAATTGTGGTGTGTGCAACCGGACAAAGCGCAGGCGATTCTGCTGCACATCTCAGCGCGGCAGGCTTTGAGCAGGTTTCAGTGCTGAAAGAGGGCATCAGTGGCTGGAGCGGCGAAAATCTGCCGTTAGTTCGCGGTAAATAATCTTACAAAGGTGCTGATCATGGCAAATGTTGAAATGTATACCAAGGCCACCTGTCCTTACTGCCATCGTGCGAAGGCGCTGTTAACGCAAAAAGGCGTTTCGTTTCAGGAAATCCCTATCGATGGTGATATGGCGAAGCGCGAAGAGATGATCAAGCGTAGCGGTCGTACCACCGTGCCTCAGATTTTTATTGATGCGCAGCACATTGGCGGCTGCGATGACTTATTCGCACTCGATAATCGCGAAGGTTTAGATCCCTTACTGCAGGCGTAATTTTACGCCGGACAACCTCATATATAGGATTTGGTCACATGTCAGAACACAACACCAACGAAATGCAGTTCCAGATTCAGCGCGTATTCACTAAAGATATCTCTTTTGAAGCGCCAAATGCCCCGCAGGTTTTCCAGAAAGAGTGGGAACCGGACGTTAAGCTGGACCTGGACACTGCATCTTCTCAGCTGGCTGACGAAGTTTACGAAGTGGTACTTCGTGTGACTGTAACCGCAAATGTGGGCGAAGAAACCGCTTTCCTGTGTGAAGTTCAACAGGCCGGTATTTTCACCATCAGCGGTATCGAAGGAACGCAGATGGCACATTGCCTGGGGGCATACTGCCCGAACATTCTGTTCCCATACGCACGCGAATGCATTACCAGCCTGGTATCACGTGGTACCTTCCCGCAGCTGAACCTGGCACCGGTTAACTTTGATGCGCTGTTCATGAACTACCTGCAGCAGCAACAAGGTGAAGAAGGTGCTGAACCACATCAGGATGCCTGATGACAACTCACGCTTCGATTAGCGTCATCGGTGCCGGTTCTTACGGCACCGCTTTGGCGATTACGCTGGCCCGTAACGGCCACCCGGTGCTGTTGTGGGGACATAACCCGGCGCATCTGGCGCAACTTCAGACTGACCGCTGCAACACTGCTTTCCTGCCCGATGTTTCGTTCCCCGACAATCTCTCCCTTGAGCCTGATCTGACCAAAACCATTGCCGCCAGCCGCGATTTATTAATCGTGGTGCCGAGTCATGTGTTTGGCGATGTGCTGCAGCAGATTAAACCTCATCTGCGTCCAGACTCGCGTATTGTCTGGGCGACCAAAGGACTGGAAAAAGAGACGGGGCGTCTGCTGCAGGACGTGGCACGTGAAATTGTGGGCGATGCTATTCCGCTGGCCGTGATCTCCGGGCCGACCTTTGCGAAAGAGCTGGCGGCAGGATTACCCACAGCCATCGCACTGGCCGCTACAGATGCGCAGTTTGCGGACGACCTGCAGCAGAAGCTGCACTGCGGTAAAAGCTTCCGCGTTTATAACAATCCTGATTTCATCGGCGTACAGCTGGGCGGCGCGGTAAAAAACGTCATCGCTATTGGTGCCGGGATGTCCGACGGAATTGGTTTTGGCGCGAATGCGCGTACTGCATTGATCACCCGCGGTCTGGCTGAAATGAGCCGGCTGGGCGCAGCGCTGGGTGCCGATCCCACCACCTTTATGGGTATGGCCGGTCTGGGCGATCTGGTGCTGACCTGTACCGATAATCAGTCGCGAAATCGTCGTTTTGGCATGATGCTGGGCCAGGGCGAGGATGTAGATAGCGCACAACGCATTATCGGACAAGTTGTAGAAGGCTACAGAAATACCAAAGAAGTCAAAGCATTGGCTGCACGTTTTGGTGTTGAAATGCCGATCACTGAGCAGATTTATCAGGTGTTGTATTGCGAAAAACCGGCGAGAGATGCAGCATTGAGCCTGCTGGGACGAACAAGGAAGGACGAAAACAGCATCAGCTAACGCAGGACGCGTAGCATCATCACCTGCAGCGCCCAATCAGGCGCTTTTTTTATCGGGAGAAAACAGCAATGTCGTCTGATGAGTTAGAACTGGTCTGGAATAATATCAAAGCAGAAGCGCGCGCCCTGGCTGATTGTGAGCCGATGCTGGCCAGTTTCTTCCACGCGACATTGCTCAAGCATGAAAATCTCGGTAGCGCACTGAGTTATATGCTGGCCAACAAGCTGGCTAACCCGATTATGCCCGCTATCGCCATTCGTGAAATCGTTGAAGAAGCCTACCGTGAAGATCCATCGATGATTATGTCTGCGGCTTACGATATTCAGGCGGTGCGCCAGCGCGACCCGGCAGTGGACAAATACTCTACGCCGCTGCTCTATCTCAAAGGATTTCATGCGCTTCAGGCCTACCGCATTGGTCACTGGCTGTGGAATGAAGGCCGGCGTGCGCTGGCGGTTTATCTGCAGAATGAAATCTCTGTCTCCTTTGCCGTCGACATTCATCCCGCCGCGAATATAGGCCATGGCATCATGCTCGACCATGCTACAGGCATTGTGATTGGTGAAACCGCCGTGGTTGAGAATGATGTCTCTATCCTGCAGTCGGTGACGCTGGGCGGTACCGGCAAAACCAGCGGCGACCGTCATCCGAAAATCCGTGAAGGGGTGATGATTGGTGCCGGTGCGAAAGTGCTGGGGAATATTGAAGTCGGCAGGGGAGCAAAAATCGGCGCGGGCTCTGTGGTGTTACAGCCTGTGCCACCACACACCACGGCAGCAGGCGTACCCGCGCGTATCGTCGGCAAGCCAGGCAGTGAAAAGCCGTCAATGGATATGGATCAGCACTTCAATGGCAGCCTGGCCGGTTTTCAGTTTGGCGACGGCATCTAGTCTTTAATCAGTGCGCCCGCGTAATCAAGCTGGCGCCACGCTTCATAGACCACTACTGAGACGGCATTCGATAAATTCATGCTGCGGCTTTCCGCTCTCATTGGGATGCGGATTTTCTGCTGCGCGGGTAACGCCGCCAGGATCTCAGCGGGCAGTCCACGGCTCTCAGGTCCAAACAGCAGATAATCACCCGCCTGATACGCGACGGCACTGTGTGCGGGCGTACCTTTGGTCGTCAGCGCAAACAGACGTTCAGGCGACTCCGTGGCGATAAATGCCTGATAGTCAGCATGGAATTTTATGGACGTGAATTCGTGGTAATCCAGCCCGGCGCGACGTAAACGCTTGTCATCCCAGGCGAAGCCGAGCGGCTGAATCAGATGAAGCTGGAAGCCCGTATTGGCGCACAGGCGAATGATATTGCCGGTATTTGGCGGAATTTCTGGTTCAAACAAGACAATGTTAAGCATAAGGCCCCCGATGACAGGGGCCGAAGCATAGCAAATTATTGACGACCGGAGGAGTAGAGCGGCAACCAGAGGGTCAGACGCAGGCCGCCCAGTGGACTGTCATCGGCTTTAACCCAGCCGCGATGCTGCTGCACTGCCGTTTCAACAATGGCCAGGCCAAGTCCCGTGCCGCCTGATTCGCGATCGCGCGCTTCATCGGTACGGTAGAAGGGCCGGAAAATCTGCTCACGGTCTTCCGGACTCACGCCAGGACCATCATCATCAACATGTACCGTGATACCGGAAATATCGACGGAGAAGCTGACGCTGATGTGCGTGTGTGAATAGCGCAGCGCATTGCGGACGATATTTTCCAGCGCACTCTCCAGCGCATGAGGGTTGCCGTAGAGCGGCCATGGACCGGGCGGGTAGGGGATATCCATCTTCTTACCCATCTGCTCAGCCTCAAAACGGGCATCTTCCAGCACCCCATTCCACAACTGATTCGCCTTCATCGCTTCGCTGACCAGCGCATTTTTATGCTGGGTGCGCGACAGCACCAGCAGATCGTTGATCATGCCATCGAGACGCTGTGCTTCCATCTCAATGCGGCCCAGCTCTTTACCTTCGCCCTGACGCCGGCGCAGCAGCGCGGTAGCCAGTTGCAGGCGGGTAAGCGGGGTGCGGAGTTCATGGCTGATATCCGATAGCAGACGTTGCTGACCGGTCATCATTCGCTCCAGCGCACTCACCATCTGGTTAAAGCTGGAACCCGCTGCCAGAAACTCCTGTGGGCCTGACTCCAGTTCCGGATGCTGGCGCAGGTTTCCGCTTGCGACTTCATCGGCGGCATATTTCAGCTTACGCGCCGGCCGTGCCAGACTCCAGGCGAGCCACAGCAGCAGCGGTGAGCTGATGAGCATGGTGACAATAAGCAACAGCAACGGACGGTCAAACAGCAGATTAACGAAATCGAGCTGGGAACTGTTGGCGGGACGGATCATGTAAAGCTGGTAGTTATCTTCGCCATCCCGTACGGCGAAAGGCCCTACCAGCTCAACTCGACCATATTTCTTTTTCTGCGGATGATCGGCGTTATCAGACTGGCCGATAAAGTTGCGAATAACCTGCATTTCGTTATGTTGCGCCCCAATCACCCGACCTTCACTGGTCACTAACAGCAGCCGCTGACCCGGCGGTGCCCACTTTTCTACGGCACGAAACAGACGACGCCACCACATCAGATCATTAGGGGGATCCTGTGACAGCTCTGCTTCGACATGTTGCTCAATCATGATGCCCTGCCGCTGTTCACTCTCCAGCAGCGAGGTCATCTGTCGTGAATCGAGCTTGGGCACCATCAGCACCAGCATCAACACCAGTGCCAGCGTTAACCAGAAGATGGCGAAGATACGGGTGGTCAGACTTCCAATCATGATGCCGAAACCATCAGGTAGCCGCGGCCACGTAAGGTTTTAAACCACGGATGACCGTCACGGCGCTCAGGCAGCTTGCGACGCAGATTCGAGATATGCATATCGATGGCGCGGTCAAACGGCGTCAGACGCTTGCCCAGCACTTCCTGACTTAAATGTTCACGCGATACGACCTGGCCCAGATGCTGCGCCAGCAGATAAAGCAGGGTGAACTCTGTGCCGGTGAGATCCAGCGTGACATCATCAAAACTCGCCTCCTGGCGACCAGGATTGAGCCGCAGGCAGTCCACTTCCAGTGTGGGCGAGCTGTTGTCGTGTTGCTGCTGCTGTTCACTCCAGTTTGAGCGACGCAGAATCGCGCGGATACGCGCCACCAGTTCACGATCGTTAAACGGTTTAGGCAGATAGTCATCTGCGCCGAGTTCGAGTCCCAGTACGCGATCCAGCTCGCTGCCGCGTGCCGTTAGCATGATGACGGGGGTTTGATGTTGCTGACGCAGTTCTTTCAGAGTGTCGATACCGTTTTTCTTCGGCATCATGACATCCAGTAAAAGCAAATCAATAGAGTTATCGAGCAGGTTCAGCGCTTGTTCACCATCGCTGGCTACCAACACTTCAAACCCTTCCATTTCTAACAGTTCTTTTAAAAGCGAAGTTAATTCGCGGTCGTCATCTACCAACAGGATTTTATTCATTTTTGTAGCCCTCCGCAGGCAAAATACCGTGTTCCTGGCGCACCTATCTATCGCTTTACGTAGTTTTACACCCCCTGACGGATGTTTGCAGCTGTCGCCGTACACTGGCTCTCGTTGAATCGCAAAACGGAACGAACTGGAGTACACGATGCGCAAATTAACCGCCGTCGTCCTTGCCTCAGCGATGGCTCTGAGCGTCGCCAGCGCAGGTGCTAAAGATGCGACGACGATTGACGAGATGCATCATGGCGGATTGCCGACAGGCAGTATGACGCAAAATCCGCAAAGCCACATGTTCGATGGTATCGAGCTGACTGAAGAACAGCGTCAGCAGATGCGGGACCTGATGCAACAGGCCCGACATGAGCGCCCGGTCGTTCATATTGACGATATCGCAGCACTACACGACCTGGTGACTGCAGACCAGTTTAACGAAGCGGCCATCCGCGCAAAGGCGGAAGTCATCGCCAGAGTTCAGGTTGAACAGCAGGTTGAGATGGCGCGCGTACAGAATCAAATGTTTCAACTGCTAACGCCGGACCAGCAGGCCACGTTGCAGAAGAATTACCAGCGGCGACTTAATGAGCTGCGACAGTTTTCGAATCTGCAGTCAGCGTCATCGCTGCAGGCAGTGAGTAGTACCAGCAGTAACCAGTAACATAGTATCCCTGTTTTCCTTGCCATAGACACATCCCTGTCTTCCCCCACCATGATGGTGGGGGTTTTTTTTATCTTTTTTTCGCTTTTTTTAATTTGACCGGAATCATCACCACGCAACAAAACCCCCATTTTATTAGCGCTTGTTTAACGTTTGTTTGTCAGGCTCGATGATTATTGACTATTCAGGCTATTGCGTAATTTTAAACGTACCGGTAAGCATCGCAAGGCTATTTAAATAATTTAAGCCACTGAAAATAATAGACTTACAGCCTTCTCATAGAGGCTTTTATCTTTACTTTCAATGCGTTGCTTTTCCCGCGTTACGCTTGCCGGTTCAGGCGCACCCTCTACACTTAATTCTGTCACTGCAGGGAAGTTAAGTGTCTTTGCGAAGTCTCAGGGAGCAACAACCACATTATGTAGTCCTGAATGAATCTATTAACGGAGTAAGTTATGGCAGAGCATCGTGGTGGTTCAGGTAATTTCGCAGATAATCCGCAAAAAGCGTCTGAAGCCGGTAAGAAAGGCGGCCAGAGCAGCGGCGGCGGAAATTTTAAAAACGATCGTGAAAAAGCATCAGAAGCAGGGAAAAAGGGCGGCAAAAAGTAATCGCCGCTTTTTTCTCAGCACAGACCAGCATCTGACTGTGGTCTGACGCTGATGTGTATGACACTTTGCCCCGTCCTCTCCGAGGTCGGGGCTTGTTTTTTATGCCTGTCGCGCTTCGCCAAAAGAGACTGAACCGTTGGATGACCCGCTAAGCACTGCCCGCCTCCTGGTGTTAAACTTTAGCCATTCTTTCATTTGAGTACGCATCATCGCTGATGCTGCATAGGGAATCTGGCATGCAACCCTCTTATGGCCGACTGGTAAAGCGTGCTGCGCTGGCCGCCACCATACTTGCGTCTTTGCTGTTAATCGTGAAAATTTTTGCCTGGTGGCATACCGGTTCGGTGAGTTTGCTGGCTTCCCTGGTGGACTCGCTGGTGGATATTGCCGCATCGCTGACCAATCTGCTGGTGGTGCGATATGCGCTGCAACCGGCTGACGAAGATCATACTTTCGGGCACGGCAAAGCGGAGTCGCTGGCAGCACTGGCGCAAAGTATGTTTATCTCCGGCTCAGCGCTGTTTCTGTTTCTGACCGGCCTCCAGCATCTTGCTTCGCCCGGTGAGATGCGGGCACCCGGCATCGGCATTGTGGTGACCGTTGTGGCACTGAGCGCAACGCTGGTGCTGGTCGCCTTTCAGCGCTGGGTGGTGCGTAAAACCCGCAGCCAGGCGATTCGGGCTGACATGCTGCACTATCAGTCGGACGTCATCATGAATGGTGCCATTCTGATCGCGCTGCTCCTGAGCAGCTATGGCTTTGTCCGGGCAGATGCCCTGTTCGCGCTGGGGATTGGCATTTTCATTCTCTACAGTGCATTACGTATGGGCTATGAGGCGGTGCAGTCATTGCTGGATCGCGCGCTGCCGGAAGAGGAGCGGCAGCAGATTCTGACGCTGGCGACAAACTGGCCACAGGTGCAGGGCGTCCACGATCTGCGAACCCGCCAGTCCGGCCCGACTAAATTTATTCAGCTCCATCTGGAACTGGAAGACCAGTTACCACTGGTGCAGGCGCACCGGGTAGCCGATCAGGTTGAGAAGGCGTTACGCAAAGAATTTCCTGGGTCAGACGTAATTATCCATCAGGATCCCTGTTCTGTGGTACCGTTCGAGAGAGAAGATTCTTTAGGTTTTTAACGTAAATGAATCAAATCGATACGAAAGGAATGACGTAACGCTAACATTGCTGCAAAAAATAGTGAAAAGTTGTCTGACCTGAATCAATTCAGCAGCAAGCCTTTGATATACTATCTGCCATCACATGTCGCGCTAATCGTAAAATGATCTTCAGCAGCGATCGACAGGCAGGATTAACCCTTAGTTTTGAACAATCCAGAGGTTGTCATGATCAAAAAAATTGGTGTATTGACCAGCGGCGGTGACGCCCCAGGCATGAACGCAGCTATTCGTGGAGTGGTACGTTCCGCGCTGAGTGAAGGACTGGAAGTTTTTGGGATCTATGACGGTTATCTGGGATTGTACGAAGATCGCATGATCAATCTGGATCGCTACAGCGTCTCCGACATGATTAACCGTGGCGGCACGTTCCTGGGCTCAGCGCGCTTCCCTGAGTTCCGTAATGAAGATGTGCGTCAGGTTGCCATTGAGAACATGAAAAAGCGCGGTATTGATGCGCTGGTTGTGATTGGTGGGGACGGCTCTTACATGGGTGCTAAGCGCCTGACTGAAATGGGATTCCCCTGCATTGGTCTGCCAGGCACCATCGATAACGACGTGGCCGGAACGGATTACACCATCGGTTATTTCACTGCGCTGGAAACTGTCGTTGAAGCGATTGACCGCCTGCGTGACACCTCTTCTTCGCATCAGCGTATTTCGATTGTTGAAGTGATGGGCCGCTACTGTGGCGATCTGACCCTGGCGGCGGCGATTGCCGGTGGCTGCGAGTTCATCGTCCTGCCAGAGTTCCCGTATACCCGCGAAGAGCTGGTAGCGGAAATCAAAGCGGGCATCGCCAAAGGTAAAAAGCACGCTATCGTGGCGATTACCGAGCACATCTGCGATATCGACGATCTGGCGCGTTTCATTGAAACAGAAACCAAACGTGAAACCCGTTCGACCGTTCTGGGCCATATTCAGCGTGGCGGTGCACCTTGTGCGTATGACCGTATCCTGGCGTCACGCATGGGCGCTTACTCCATCGAACTGCTGATGCAGGGTTACGGTGGCCGTTGCGTCGGCATTCAGAACGAGAAGATGGTGCATCACGACATTATCGATGCGATTGAAAACATGAAGCGTCCGTTTAAACGTGACTGGCTCGACACCGCGAAAAAACTCTATTAATTCCCCTGCGGGGTGTGCTGCACAGCATGCCCCGGCATTTCCCTTCTATATTCCCCTCGGTTATAACAGCTTATTTTTAATTCTTTTAGCTCTGTAATGGTTTATGTCACGCTTAGCCCATAACGACATTGGGAGAGTGCGTAATGAACAAGTGGAGTATTGGCGTTACCCTGTTGCTGGCCTCAACCAGCGTCCTGGCGAAAGACATTCAGCTGTTAAACGTTTCCTACGATCCAACGCGTGAACTGTACGAACAGTACAACAAAGCGTTTAGTGCGCACTACAAACAGGAAACCGGCGACAATGTCGTGGTCCGCCAGTCGCATGGCGGTTCCGGCAAGCAGGCGACCTCCGTGATTAACGGCATCCGGGCGGATGTGGTCACACTGGCGTTGCAATCCGATGTTGATGCCATTGCCGAACGTGGTCGTATTGATAAGAACTGGATCAAACGTCTGCCGGATAACTCTGCGCCTTACACCTCCACCATTGTCTTCCTGGTCCGTAAAGATAATCCCAAGGGCATCCATGACTGGAGTGACCTGACGAAGCCAGGCGTATCTGTGATTACCCCTAACCCGAAAACGTCCGGAGGCGCTCGCTGGAACTATCTGGCGGCCTGGGGCTGGGCGCTGGATCATAACAATGGCGATCAGGCCAAAGCGCTGGCATACGTCAGAGCACTGTTTAAAAACGTTGAAGTGCAGGATTCCGGTGCGCGTGGCGCAACCAACACCTTCGTTGAACGCGGGATTGGTGATGTGCTGATCGCCTGGGAAAACGAAGCCTATCTGGCGGTGAACAAGCTGGGCAAAGACAAGTTCGAGATTGTCACCCCAAGCGAATCGATTCTGGCTGAACCGACCGTGTCAGTGGTTGATAAAGTGGTGGATGAAAAGGACACGCGTAAAGTCGCTGACGCTTATCTGAAATATCTCTACTCACCAGAAGGCCAGACCATCGCTGCACAAAACTACTATCGTCCGCGTGATGCTGAAATCGCGAAGAAGTTTGCCAGCACCTTTGCGCCGGTGAAGCTGTTTACCATTCAGGACAAGTTTGGTGGCTGGGCGCAGGCTCAGAAAGCCCACTTTGCCGATGGCGGCAGCTATGACCAGGTTATGAAACCGTAAGGCATAACGGTCAGCGCGCTCTGCGCTGACCGTTTATCCGCCACCCTCACGTCTCTCTCTTCTCTGCCCAGCGGCTGGGTTATCTGCCCGAATTCCCCGTGACATTCCATTCTCGCCAGGCGAGGATGCAGTCTGCTCATCCACTCAGGAAGCGTTGTTATGCCGACAAATCGTCGTGCAACCCGCCTGGTTGCCGTTCTGCTTGCGCTGGTTGTTGTAGGGATGCTGGCCACTGCATTGCATTTCAAAAAGAACAGTGATGCACTCTGGCAGATCGTCAGCGAGAAATGCCTGCCTCATCAGAAAAGCAGCGGAGACCCTGCGCCCTGTCAGCGTGTTGATCAGCAGCATCACTATGCCATGCTGAAAGATATGAACGGGCCGTTGCAGTATCTGCTGATCCCGCTCGACAAAATCCCCGGTATCGAAAGCCCGCGGTTACTGCAACCCGCGACGCCTGACTACTTTGCCCTTGCGTGGCATGAACGAACCCTGCTTGCACAGCGACGCGGCTCACCCATTGATGATCGGGTCCTGTCACTGGCTATCAATTCACAATATGGCCGCACACAGAATCAGCTTCATATTCATCTCTCCTGTCTGCGAGCCGATGTGCGTCAAAAACTGGATCAGCTGACGCCGCAGCTTAGTGGTCAGTGGCAGGACATCACGCTGCGTAAGCACCGTTACTGGCTGCGAGCCCTGACGACCGATGAGCTGACCCAGCAGAGTGCATTTATCCGACTGGCCGAAGAACGGCCTGAGGCACGCACAGAGATGGGGAAATATGGGCTGGCACTAGCTGAATTAAGCGATGGGCGACTGGTCTTGATGGCAATTGAGCGGAACTGGTTGCTGCTGAACAGTGGTTCGGCCGAGGAGTTGCAGGATCACGCCTGTCAGCTGATAGCGCCCATAAAAAAGGCGGCTTAAGCGCCGCCTTTGCTCTTTTCGTTAATACTCAGGCGCTTTTTGCAGCAGCCGCAGCTTTAACGATTACTGCGAAAGCATCTGCTTTCAGTGATGCACCGCCAACCAGCGCACCATCGATGTCAGGCTGGGTGAACAGTTCAGCTGCATTCTTGTCGTTAACCGAGCCACCATACTGAATGATGACCTGTTCTGCGATAGCTGCATCTTTCTTCGCGATATGAGCACGGATGAATTTGTGCACGGCCTGAGCCTGAGCAGGGGTCGCAGATTTGCCGGTCCCGATGGCCCAGACGGGCTCATACGCGATGACCGCATCTTTAAATGCTTCAGCGCCCTGAGTTTCCAGAACGGCATCCAGCTGACGCGCGCAGACTTCTTCGGTTTTACCCGCTTCGTTTTCTGCTTCGGTTTCACCAATGCACAGCACCGGGACCAGACCCACTGACTTCAGTACCGCGTATTTCTTCGCGATAAACTCGTCGCTCTCTTTGTGGTAAGTGCGGCGTTCTGAGTGACCGATAATGATATATTTCGCGCCGATATCTTTCAGCATTTCAGCGGAAACTTCACCGGTAAACGCACCAGACAGGTTAACGTCTACGTTCTGCGCACCCAGGGCGATGTGGCTACCGGAGATGGCGTGTTTTGCCTGCTCAAGATAGAGCGCTGGCGGCGCAATGGCGACGCCACAACCGTCAACGCCAGAGAGTTCCTTGCGCAGACCGGCGATCAGTTCAGCCGTGATCTGCTTGCTGCCATTCAACTTCCAGTTACCCATAACCAGTGGATGTCGCATTCTATCCTCCGCATAACGCGATACATGAAAAATCGCTGCCAGCTGGCAGCGTTGTCTGCCAGACAGTATAGAGATCAAATGCAGTGATGGCTTTGCTTTTCGTCATTTTCAGCCACATCCTCAGGGGTTTGCGAGCGACAGTTTTACCGGCTCAATGGCGAAAGTCAGCCCCTTGTCGCCGTTGTCAGCGACGACAAAACGGAGCGCGCCGTCGACCTGCGCAAAGTAGGGTAAATCCTTACCTTCCTTCAGCAGACCTTCCAGCTTTTTACGCCCTTCGTCGGCACTTAATCCCGGTACAAAGAAGCGCAGCATGGCGGTCATGTAGGCCAGTGCTTTTTGCTGCGAGGCGCTCTGGTCAGGGCCAGGCAGTGGCAGCCAGGTAATCTGCAGCGTCTTGATTTTGCCGGTGCCGGGCTCCAGCGCGGTAGAGGCATAGAGCGTTTCATTAATTTTGCTGGCGGCGCGCGTCAGGTTGCTTTTATCACCCCGATTATCAATAGCGCGATACTCAGGCAGCATCAGCGCTGCATTGGCCAGATTATATTTTTCGCGAAACTGGCCGATAGTCATATCAAAGGTGGGAGCGCCCGCCAGCAGATAAGGCGCGGTGGGCAACGCATCAGGCCGTTCCGGCGGTGGCGAATCGGCGGCAAAGACCGGAACCGTCAGCGCAAACGATAACAGCAGTGCGCCAGGCAAATTCTTCATTTTGTCGATCCTGTCCCGTAAACTCAGGCGCAAATTAAAACGGTTTTTATCCGCGAGGTCAAAAGCGCGGCGGTTCTCTTCTCTGGATGATAATGCATGACGTTACAACAATGGTGTTTTTCCTGGCGCGGTCGACTGGGACGACGTGATTTCTGGATCTGGCAGGCGGTCTGGTTGCTGACCACGACACTATTATTCGTCTTAGCAGCAAACGACTGGATTGATAGCCAGATGGCGGCTTTTGGCGTGGTCTGCCTGCTATGGCCCGCCAGCGCGGTTATGGTTAAACGACTGCACGATCGCAATCGACGCGGTTACTGGGGATTTCTGGTGATTGTTGCCTGGCTGCTGGTGGCGGGAAACTGGAGCATGCTGGGTAGTGTTTTGCCCTGGCTGCTGGGCCGCGCCATTCCGTTTGTGTTAATGGCTGGTCTGCTGCTGGATCTTGGCGTCTTTCGCGGTACCCCCGGCGCTAACCGGTTTGGTACCGCGACGCAGCCGGTGCGATACCGGCAAATGGCTCACCAGTAATGTTCACTGGTGATATGGCCCGGCTTACGCTTCAGGTGTTTGCGCATCTCGCGCGTCTCTTTCAGTAACTGCTGAGTATCGCGCACCATCTGCGGGTTGCCGCACAGCATCACATGGCTGCTGTCGGCATCCAGCGTTAATCCGGTGGCACGCTCCAGCTCGCCGTTTTCGATCAGCGCCGGGACCCGGCCCGTCAGCGAACCGGGGATCGCTTCACGACTCACCACTGTCTGGATGTGCAATTTATCGTGATAGCGCTGCTGCAACTGCTGCATCAGTGGCAAAAAGCTCAGGTCGGCCGCATAGCGTGCGGCATGCACCAGCACGATGTTTTCAAAGCGATCCAACCCTTCGCCCTGCTGGAGCATCGACAGGTAGGGACCAATCGCGGTGCCGGTTGCCAGCATCCATAAAGTTTTGCACTCCGGGACTTCATCCAGCACAAAGAATCCCGCGGCTTCTTTGGTGACCATCACCCGATCGCCCGGCTGAAGTGCCTGCAGATGCGGACTCAGCTTGCCCTCTGGCACCGTGACCAGATAAAACTCCAGCAGGTCATCTTTTGGCGCATTAACGTAGGAATAAGCGCGCTGCACCCGCTCACCGTCGATTTCCAGCGCCAGCTTGGCAAATTGCCCGGCAATAAAGGGATCGATGGGCGCTTTTACCCGGAGGCTGAACAATGCATCCGTCCAGTTTTTGACTTCCTTAACTTCACCATTGACCCACTCAGCCATAATCACTCCCTGGTTGTTAATTATTCAGGCAGGTCACTATTTTCGCGACTAGCCGGTGAGATTGCCAGCCTGCGCCCTGGCAAAGGCTCTAATCGACAAACTGTTGCTTTGTCTTTACAGGCTGGCCCATAAAATTGACAGGCGCAAGCCGGGTCCTTTTCGCTTACCTCTCGCTTTATCGTCTAATCCTGATATTTTGCCCGCCATAACAAGATGACTGGCGGGTGAACCGCTATTTTAACCTCCTTTCACAGAAAGAAATTTTGCATAATCATGATTAGTAAACTGGAAAATCGCCCACTGATGGTGATGCTCATTGTGCTGGTGGCTGTCGGGCAGATGGCACAGACTATCTACGTCCCGGCGATGTCGGTGATGGCGGATGCACTGAATGTGCGGGATGGCGCGCTGCAGCGTGTGATGGCGGCCTATCTGATGACCTATGGCGGATCCCAGCTGATCTACGGTCCGCTGTCAGACAGCGTGGGTCGTCGTCCGGTGATCCTGGCGGGCATGACGATCTTTATGATCGGCGCAATCACGGCTCTGATGGCGACCTCACTCGATATGCTGGTGCTGGGTAGTGCGATTCAGGGACTGGGAACCGGCGTGGCAGGCGTGATGGCGCGTACCATGCCGCGTGATCTCTACGAGGGGCACGCGCTGCGCCGCGCTAACAGCCTGCTTAACATGGGCATTCTGGTCAGCCCGCTGCTGGCACCGGTGATTGGTGCGCTGCTGACCCAGCTCTTTGGCTGGCACGCCTGTTTCGCCTTTCTGCTGCTGCTCTGTCTGGCGGTGACCGGTTCCATGGCGCGCTGGCTGCCGGAGACCCGGCCGCAGAGTGCAGAAGTGACCCCTTTCTTCAAACGTTACGCCCGCCTGCTCAGCGACGCGAATTTCGTCCGCTACATTGTGCTGCTGATCGGCGCGCTCGCCGGGATTGCGGTCTTTGAGTCGAGCTGTGGCGTTCTGCTGGGCGGCGTGCTCGGCCTGCACAGCCTGACCGTCAGCATCCTGTTCATCCTGCCGATTCCGGCAGCGTTCTTCGGTGCCTGGTTTGCCGGACGCGAGCAGGGTTCATGGCACAGCCTGATGTGGTGGGGTGTGAATAGCTGCCTGCTGGCGGGCATTCTGATGTGGATCCCGGCGTGGTTCGGCGTGATGAATATCTGGACGCTGCTGGTCCCTGCCGCGCTATTCTTCTTTGGTGCCGGTATGCTGTTTCCGCTGGCGACTTCAGGCGCGATGGAGCCGTATGCCTGGCTGGCGGGAAGCGCGGGCGCGCTGATTGGCGGGATGCAGAATCTGGGATCGGGTTTGGTGGCGTGGCTCTCAGCCATGATGCCGCAGCGCGATCAGTTCAGCCTTGGCATGCTGATGTTCTTCACGGCGCTGGTGATGCTGCTCTGCTGGTTGCCGCTCTCACGTCAGCCGGAGCGCGGCAACCAGCCGGTTACAGGATAAACGGATGGAGCGCCGGATCTTTACGGTCGAGATAGTGAATCGACTGGATGCGGCGAATGGTGCGTGATTTACCGCGAATTAGCAGCGTTTCGCTGGTGGCGATATTGCCCTGACGCGTAATACCTTTCAGTAACTCGCCACTGGTAATACCGGTGGCGGCAAACACCACGTTGTCGTTGCGCGCCATCTCACTCAGTGTCAGCTTCTTACCCGCTTCAATCCCCATCTCTGCACAGCGCTGCAGTTCCTGCTCGCCGAGCAGACGGTTTTCAGCGCTGTCGCCTTTGACGTGATGACGCGCCAGCAAGCGGCCCTGCATATCGCCATCCAGTGCGCGGATCACCGCCGCAGAGACCACGCCTTCCGGCGCGCCGCCAACGCCATACATCACATCCACTTCGCTGTCCGGCATGCAGGTCAGAATCGAGGCGGCGACATCACCATCCGGGAAGGTAAAGACCCGCACGCCCAGCTGCTGCAACTGGCCGATCACCGCATCGTGACGCGGCTTTGCCAGAATCGATACGGTCAGCTGCGACAGCGGCTTGTTCATCGCTATCGCGATATTGCGCAGGTTGGTTTCCAGCGGCAGGTCGAGGTCGATCGCCCCATGCGCTGCCGGACCGACAATCAGTTTCTCCATGTACATGTCAGGGGCGTGCAGAAAGCTGCCTTTATCGCCGACGGCCATCACGGCCAGCGCGTTAGCCTGGCCAAGCGCCGTCATGCGGGTGCCTTCAATCGGATCGACGGCAATATCGACCGCATCGCCGCGACCGGTACCGACTTTTTCACCAATATAGAGCATTGGCGCTTCGTCGATTTCGCCTTCACCGATCACAATCTGACCGTCAATTTCAATGGAGTTCAGGACATGACGCATGGCATGGACAGCCGCGCCGTCAGCTGCATTTTTGTCGCCGCGTCCTAACCAGTGATAGCCTGCCAGGGCGGCAGCTTCGGTTACGCGGGAAAATTCAATGGCAAGTTCTCGTTTCATGGCATCTACCTGACAAAAAACCGGCAGGCAGTGTAACACAGCGGGGCAGCAGGGCGGGGAAAAGGCCCGCGACGGCCAGCGTCGCGGGCACAGAGATTACTCCTGATCTTCCCACGCCTGTGCGCGGGCAACCGCTTTTTTCCAGCCGGCATAACGGAAGTTACGCTCGGTAGTTTCCAGGCTTGGACGGAACTCACGCTCAATAACCGCTTTAGCACGCACTTCATCCAGATCCTGCCAGAAGCCGACAGCCAGACCCGCCAGATAGGCAGAACCTAGCGCCGTGACTTCACGCACTTCCGGACGCTCAACACGGGTGCCGAGGATGTCAGCCTGGAACTGCATCAGGAAGTTGTTGGACACCGCACCACCATCCACACGCAGCGCCTGCAGGCGGGTGTTGGCATCATTCTGCATCGCTTCCAGCACGTCACGCGTCTGATAAGCGATCGACTCCAGCGTCGCGCGGATGATGTGGTTAGCGTTCGCGCCGCGCGTCAGACCGAAGATTGCGCCACGAGCATACGGGTCCCAGTAGGGTGCACCCAGGCCGGTGAAAGCAGGCACCATGTAAACGCCATTGGTGTCTTTCACTTTCATCGCGAAGTATTCAGAGTCAGCCGCTTCACTGATCAGCTTCATCTCATCGCGCAGCCACTGAATAGAGGCACCCCCGATAAATACGGCACCTTCCAGCGCATAGTTCACTTCACCGCGCGGGCCACAGGCGATTGTGGTCAGCAGGCCGTGGGTCGAGGTTACCGCTTCAGTACCGGTGTTCATCAGCATAAAGCAACCGGTGCCGTAGGTGTTTTTCGCCATGCCAGGCTGTACACACAGCTGGCCATACAGCGCGGCCTGCTGGTCACCGGCAATACCGGCGATAGGAATACGTGTACCGCCTTTACCACCGATGTTGGTCTGACCGTAGACTTCAGACGAGGACTTCACTTCTGGCAGCATTTCACGCGGGATATCCAGGATATCGAGCATGCGCTGATCCCACTCCAGCTTGTGAATGTTAAACATCATGGTACGCGAGGCGTTGGTATAGTCAGTAATGTGAACGCGGCCCTGAGTCATTTTCCAGACCAGCCAGGTATCAACGGTACCGAACAGCAGCTCACCACGTTTTGCACGCTCACGTGAGCCTTCAACATGGTCCAGGATCCACTTCACTTTCGTCCCGGAGAAGTAGGGGTTAATTACCAGACCTGTCGTGTGCTGGATGTACTCTTCCAGACCCTCTTTCTTCAGTTTGTTACAGTAGTCAGCGGTGCGCGGGTCCTGCCAGACGATGGCATTATAGATAGGTTTGCCGGTCTCTTTTTCCCACACGATGGCGGTTTCGCGCTGGTTAGTGATACCAATTGCCGCAATCTCATCAGAACGGATATCGGCATGGGCCAGCACTTCAACCAGCGTAGAGCTTTGTGAAGCCCAGATATCCATTGGATCATGCTCAACCCAGCCCGCTTTCGGGTAGATCTGAGTAAATTCGCGCTGCGATACCGCAACGATATTGGAATCGTGGTCGAGAACGACGGCGCGTGAGCTGGTTGTACCCTGATCGAGCGCGACAATATATTTTTTATCTGTGGTAGTCATAAATTCAGTCCTGATGATAAAAAGTGAAACTTACGCTTTACGCTGCTGAGCGCGTGCAACCGGTTTGTCTGCTGGAATATTTGCAGGTTCTTTCGCGGCACCTGGCAGGTAGCGGCCAATCAGTGTGCGATAACCGACTGCACCCAGGCAGGCACCGACCAGCGGGCCAAAAATAGGGACCAGGAAGTAAGGAATATCTTTACCTCCTGTGAAGGCAACGTTACCCCAGCCAGCGAAGAAGGCGAACAGCTTAGGTCCGAAATCACGTGCCGGGTTAAGAGCAAAGCCGGTCAGCGGACCCATTGATCCACCAATGACCGCGACCAGCAGGCCGATTAACAGCGGTGCCATCGGCCCACGTGGTACACCGTTGCCATCGTCGGTCAGCGCCATAATCACTGCCATCAGCACGGCAGTAATCACCATCTCGACCAGGAACGCCTGACCTACGCTGATGTGCGGGTTGGGATAAGTTGAGAAGATACCCGCCAGATCCAGACTCTGAACCGTACCGCGTACCATCTGATGACTTTGTTCGTAATCGAAAAAGAGGCTGTAGTAGAGGCCATAAACCAGCGCGGCCGCGCAGAATGCCCCGGCGATTTGCGCCAGAATAAACGGCACCACTTTACGGCCTTCGAAGTTGGCGAACAGGCAGAGCGCAACCGTAACGGCAGGGTTGAGATGCGCACCTGAAACCCCAGCGGTAAGATAGACAGCCATTGAGACGGCTAAGCCCCAGATAATGCAGATTTCCCACTGACCGAAGGCGGCACCGGCAAGTTTCAGAGCAGCCACACAGCCTGCGCCGAAGAAAATAATCAAGCCTGTCCCCAGAAATTCGGCAATACACTGACCTTTGAGCGTGTTAGTTGTCTGACTCATAATAGTGGTTCCTGAAGCGAGGTTAAATTTTATCAGTTTTTGTTCTCAGTCCATGAGGCACCCAGCTTTTATGTAGGGCTGATGTGAATTTATCGTTAACGAACATAAACGAGAAATAGCGAAATCGTTTTTTGTGTACTGTGTCATAAAAATGCGCGTTTTCGCGTATTCTGGCTTTCTTAACCCATTATTCGCGCCTCTTTACAGCATTAACGGGCCAGTGCCAGAACGCAGCTGCAGTAAGCGCAGCGTAATTTCAGGTATTGGCTGAAAAGTGTTACAGACTACGCCCGCAAAGGCCGCGTTGCTGGACTTGCGGGGTGAGGCTACATACAATCGGGACAACGTTGCTGGCTTAAGCTGGCATCATCAACGCCTTGCAGGAATTTAGGAGAGGTCAGAAAGATGTCATTTGAAGTGTTTGAGAAACTGGAAGCGAAAGTACAGCAGGCGATTGATACCATCACCCTGTTGCAGATGGAAATCGAAGAGCTGAAAGAGCAGAACAACTCACTGCGTAACGATGCGCAACAAGTCGCGGGCAACCACGATGCGCTGATGCGTGAAAATCAGCACCTGAAAGAAGAGCAACACGTATGGCAGGAACGTCTGCGTGCCTTGCTGGGAAAAATGGAAGAGGTTTGAAGCCTCAGCTGATGTGAAAAACGGGTGCTCAGGCACCCGTTTTCATGTCTGGCCTATTCGAGATCCAGCGCATCCTCTGACAGAATGATACCGGTGTTATCGGCATAGAGATGGTCGCCGGAAAAGAAAGTGACGCCGCCGAAATTGACGCGCACATCGCTCTCGCCAATCCCTTCACCCGCAGCGCCTGCCGGAATCGCGGCAATGGCCTGGATACCAATCTCCAGCTCTTCCAGCTCGTCAACCTGACGTACTGACCCGTAGATGACCAGGCCTTCCCACTCGTTAGTGGCTGCCAGACGTGCCAGCTGCGCATCCACCAGCGCCCGACGCACAGAACCGCCGCCATCAATCACCAGCACCCGGCCGCGGCCATTTTCTTCCAGCAGGTCGTAGAGTAAGCCGTTGTCTTCAAAGCATTTCACTGTGGTAATCTGACCACCGAATGAAGTGCGCCCACCAAAGTTTGAAAAAAGCGGTTCAACAACATTCACTTCTTCATGGTAGATATCGCAGAGTTCAGATGTATCGTATTTCATAAGGGTTTCGTCTGTTTGCCACAGGAAGGGTAAGTATATCGCTATATGCAGATTGTTGGCAAAATCATCAGTATGAAAAAAGCATCGTTCGATCAAGAACATGCATAAAAAAGCCCAGCCGGATGGGCTGGGCGTCTGAAAAGCGCTGATTCAGTGAATCAGAGAATGAAGCGGCTAAGGTCTTCGTCAGCCACCAGTTCATCCAGATGTTTGCCGACATAATCAGCATCGATGGTCACGGATTCACCGTGACGATCGCTGGCCTCATACGAGATATCTTCCATCAGACGTTCAAGCACGGTATGCAGACGGCGCGCACCGATGTTTTCGGTCGTTTCGTTGACCTGCCATGCGGCTTCAGCGATCCGGCGGATACCCTCTTCGGTGAACTCAATGTTCACGCCCTCAGTATTCATCAGCGCTTTGTACTGCACGGTGATGGAGGCATTCGGCTCGGTCAGGATGCGCTGGAAATCATTCACGGTCAGCGCCTGCAGCTCTACACGAATTGGCAGACGACCCTGCAATTCCGGAATCAGGTCGGAAGGGCTGGCCACCTGGAACGCGCCTGAAGCGATAAACAGAATGTGGTCGGTTTTCACCATGCCATGTTTGGTCGAGACGGTACAGCCTTCAACCAGCGGCAGCAGGTCGCGCTGAACACCTTCGCGAGAAACATCCGGGCCGCCAGCATTCTGGCCGCCGCGCTTACAGATTTTGTCGATCTCATCGATAAACACGATACCGTGCTGCTCAACCGCATCAATCGCGTCCTGCTTAAGCTCTTCCGGATTAACCAGCTTTGCCGCTTCTTCTTCGATCAGCAGCTTCATCGCTTCTTTGATCTTCAGCTTGCGCGCTTTCTGCTTCTGACCGCCGAGGTTCTGGAACATTGACTGCAGCTGGCTGGTCATCTCTTCCATGCCAGGAGGTGCCATGATCTCAACACCAGGCGCGCTGGCGGCCAGATCGATCTCAATCTCTTTATCGTCCAGCTGGCCTTCGCGCAGCTTTTTGCGGAACGACTGGCGTGCTGCAGACGGCTCAGCGCTCTGCTCTGCCTGGCCCCAGTTATTTTTCGCAGGCGGAATCAGCACATCGAGAATACGCTCTTCGGCCATCTCTTCGGCACGGTATTTGTTCTTTTCAATCGCCTGACTGCGAACCATCTTAATGGCCGAATCGGTCAGATCACGAATGATAGAGTCCACTTCCTTACCGACATAACCCACTTCGGTAAATTTAGTCGCTTCAACTTTGATGAACGGTGCGTTGGCCAGCTTAGCCAGACGACGCGCTATCTCGGTTTTACCGACACCGGTCGGACCGATCATCAGGATGTTTTTAGGGGTCACTTCATGGCGCAGCTCTTCGTCGAGCTGCATGCGGCGCCAGCGGTTGCGCAGTGCAATAGCCACGGCGCGCTTGGCGCTGTCCTGGCCGATGATAAAGCGGTTCAGTTCGCTGACGATTTCGCGTGGAGTCATCTCAGACATATTTATACCCTTACGCCTTAGACGTTAATTCTTCAAAATTAACGTTGTGGTTAGTGTAGATGCAGATATCACCCGCGATATTCAGCGACTTCTCGACGATGTCGCGTGCGCCCATTTCGGTATTCTCCAGCAGCGCACGTGCCGCTGCCTGGGCGAAAGGCCCACCGGAGCCGATGGCGATCAGGTCGTTTTCAGGCTGGATGACGTCACCGTTACCGCTGATGATCAGAGAGGCTGACTCATCTGCGACGGCCAGTAAGGCTTCCAGGCGACGCAGCATACGGTCGGTACGCCAGTCTTTCGCCAGCTCCACCGCGGCTTTCACCAGGTGGCCCTGATGCATTTCCAGTTTGCGTTCGAAAAGTTCAAACAGGGTGAAGGCGTCTGCGGTGCCGCCAGCAAATCCGGCAATCACCTTATCGTTGTATAAACGACGCACTTTTTTAACGTTGCCTTTCATCACGGTATTGCCGAGCGTAGCCTGGCCATCACCGCCAATCACTACCTGGCCGTTGCGTCGTACACTTACTATTGTTGTCACGGGCAGACCCCTTGTTGCAGTCGGAAAAGGACTCCGCGCACGGGGCGCGGAGTATCATGCAACAGATATGGGGCGGGTTTGACGGGTTTCAACCCCCGACGGAGAGTGGAATACAGCTGGAGTGTCCGGAACTGCGCAGGCGTTTCAGGGTGCTGTCAGCGGATGCGCGGTCTTTATAAGGACCGATAACCACGCGATTCCAGCCGCCACCGGTAGTAATACGGCTTTCAAAACCTTCAAAGGCTAAGCCTGCACGCACCGATTCAGCCTGGTCGGTGCCTTTGAACGAACCACACTGCACCATCCAGCGCTGCGAAGAGGCTTTCTCCGCTGGTTTCGCCTTCGCGGTCTCCTGCGGTTTTGACTGTACGTCCGGCTCCCGCGTGATAGGTGCAGGCTGCGTCTGGCGCTGTACGTTTTGCTGCTGCTGCTGCTGCTGCTGCTGCTGCTGCTGACGTTGCTGTTGTTGTAATTGCTGCTGTTGCTGACGCTGTTGTTGTTGCTGCAACTGCTGCTGCTGACGTTGCAGCTGTTGCAACTGCTGCTGATGCTGCAGCGTTTGCTGACGTTGTGCCGGGGTCTGTTCGTTCCACGGCACTTCGTTGAGCTGCGTGGGCTGCTGACGCATATCCGCCTGCATCTGCTCCAGCAACTGGCGCTGCTCGTCGGTCAGTTGGGTCTGCGACTTCACTTCGCCACCAGAAGAGGGTTCGATAGGCGTCGGCACGGTGACCTGACGGTTCTCCAGCTCTTTAATATATTTCCAGCGCTCTTCTGGCTTCGGCGGCAAGCCATTGCCGTTGGCTTTATGATCCGTAATGACCGGCACGTCTTCTTTCTTGTGATGCGCCAGGAACCATAAACCACCGGCAAAGGTCACTAACACTGCGACCGCCAGTACAATCATCAGTTTAGATGTTCCCGAACCGCCTTTGCTCTTCTTGCCACGGCTGGGGCTTTTTTTGCGACGCGTCCCTGTTGAACGCCCGCGGCCTACGTAATCTTTTTGTGCCACTCTCGTTCTTATACCCTTCAAAAATAGTGCCAGATGGGCGAAATGATGATTTTTACGCGCCCGGCAAGGAGTCCGCCATGTTACTCAAGGGTCGGAACTTTGACCAGCAGTGTTCGCTTTAAGAATCTACTGAAAAAACCAGACGAACAGGCTTATTTTTCACGTTTTTTTGCGCGCGCCGTACTGCCACGAATCGTTAAGCCGGCATCCAGCAACCGCGATCCGCTGATCACCCGTTTGCCATTTAACTCATCCAGCAGCAGCAACATCGCTTCCCGACCAATCTGGTAACGTGGCTGTGTCACCGTGGTCAGCGGTGGCTCGCAGTAACGTGACAGTTCAATGTCATCAAATCCCACTACAGAGAGATCCTCCGGTATCCGCAGCCCACAACGTCTGGCCTGATTCATCGCCCCCAGCGCCATAATATCGCTATGGCAGAACAGGGCGCGCGGGGGTTGGGGCAGGGTCATCAGCTGATTCATGGCGGCAACGCCTGCTTCAAACGTAAAATCACCGCGCACAATATAGGTGGGGTCGACCGTCAGCCCGCTGCGACGCATCGCCTGTACATAGCCCTGCAACCGATACTGACAGAGCGGCATCTCTTCCGGCCCGGCGATACAAGCGATCTGCGTGTGGCCTAACTGCAGTAAATGATTCACCGCTTCAAATGCGGCGGTCAGATTATCGATGTGAACCGTGGGCAGTGACATTTCCGGCGCAAACTCATTCGCCATCACCATGGGCGGCAAGTTACGTTGCTCATCAATGCTGGCATCAAAGGGCAACTGTGATCCGAGCAGCACCATGCCATCGATCTGTCGTGTGACCATCAGATTGAGAAAGGTTCGCTCCTGCTGATTCTGATGAGCGCAGTCACCAATCAGGACCAGATAGCCCTCTTCGGCTGCCGTGACTTCGACGCCACGAATGATTTCACTAAAGAAGGGATCGCAGATGTCAGGGACAATAACGAGGATGGTTCGCGTTTCGTTACGCCGCGCGTTGCGTGTGGGGCCATGTGCTGCATAGCCGACGGCGGCAACTGCCTGCTCGACTTTCTGGCGGGTCGCCGCAGAAACCTTCTCCGGATTCATTAGCGCACGCGATACGGTGGCGGTTGAGACGCCTGCGTGCTCCGCGACATCCTTCATTGTGGCGGCGGGCGGTTGTTGATTCTGCTCCAACACATGCTCCTGACGCGTTATGGCGCGTTCGATTCTGTTTTTGCCTGACCTGAAAGCAATTCGGGCAACATTGTTAACGATTGCCCGGCTGGTTGTTACTTAATTTGCATAAAAATTGTGACTTATGCGACGTTTTTCGATCTGGCTCGCAGTGTCAGCAAAAATCAGCTCTCGGTCGGGTCGATATCCAGCGTCCATTTCACTTTGCGCGCAGCGGGGAGCGTTGAAACCAGCGGCAACGAACTGCTCAGTAACTGTTGCAGACGTTGCCGGGAAGGATGCTGTAACAGCAGTTGCCAGCGCCAGCGTCCACTGCGTTTGGGCTGCAAAGCGGGCAACGGGCCCATAAACCACATTGCCTTATCATTCAGCGGGCTCGCTTCCAGCAGGTTACGAAGTTGTTGCAAAAATTCGGCTGCCTGCTGGTTATCCATATCTTCCGCGCGGAACAGCGCATGGCGGCTCCAGGGTGGCAGGTGAACCGCCTGTCGCTCCAGCAGTGCCTGCTGCGCGAAGGCCGAATAACCCTGATGCAGCAGTGTCTGCAGTAAAGGGTGTTCCGGATGGTGAGTCTGCAGCACCACCTCGCCCTGCTTTCCGGCACGGCCAGCACGGCCGGCGACCTGAGTGTAAAGCTGAGCAAAGCGCTCCGCCGCACGGAAATCGGCTGAGAACAGGGCACCATCCACATCCAGCAGCGAGACCAGTGTGACATCGGGGAAGTGATGGCCCTTGGCCAGCATCTGGGTGCCGACCAGGATACGTGCGCCGCCACGATGGACGTCAGCCAGGTGCTGCTCCAGCGCCCCTTTGCGGCTGGTGGTATCACGATCAATGCGCGATACCGGCACGCCAGGGAAGAGTGTGCCGAGCTGCTGCTCCAGCTGTTCAGTGCCGACGCCGACCGGCAGCAGATGGGTCGAGCCACACTGTGGACACTGATTAGGTAGCGGCCGCTGGCTGTCGCAATGATGGCAGCGTAGCTGACGGTGGTGCTGATGCAGGGTGTAGTAGCGATCACAACGTGTACACTCGGCAATCCAGCCGCAGTCGTGACATAGCAGGGCTGGAGAAAAACCGCGGCGGTTAAGAAACAGCAACACCTGATTGTCGGCCTGCAGATGCTGGCGCATTTTACCAATCAGACCCGGTGCCAGGCCGCCGATCAGCTGCACGCCTTTTAAGTCGATAAGCTGTTGCAGCGCCGGTCGGGCGTTGCCGGCGCGTTTTGTCAGGTCGAGCTGGCGATACTTGCCGCTGCGGACATTGTGCAGCGTCTCCAGAGCCGGTGTCGCCGAGCCCATGACAATCGGGATATCCTCTTCATGGGCACGGAACACAGCCAGATCGCGCGCCTGATAGCGCCAGCCTTCCTGCTGTTTATAGGAGCTGTCATGCTCTTCATCAATAATGATCACGCCGGGACGAGCCAGCGGCGTAAACAGCGCCGAGCGGGTGCCAATCACAATCGCCGTTTCGCCGCGCCGCGCACGTAACCAGACGGCCAGCCGTTCACTGTCATTTAATGCGGAGTGCAGCACATCGATGGGTGCATCAAAACGTTCGCGAAAGCGGGCAATCGTCTGCGGGGTCAGGCCAATCTCCGGCACCAGCACCAGCGCCTGTTTACCCCGTACCAGCACATTTTCCAGCACGCTGAGGTAAACCTCAGTTTTGCCGGAGCCGGTGATGCCCGCCAGCAGCCAGGCGGAATAGTGTTCATCATCTGCCCGAATCGCACCCACGGCCATCGCCTGATCGGTATTCAGTCGCAGCCGCTCGCCTTTTACAGCATAAGTGGTGCGCCAGTCGTGCATCTGCGGCTGGTGCTCATGCAGTTCGCATAATCCTTTAGCCCGCAATGCCTGTAATGTCGCCTCGGTGAGATCGTGTTCACTGACCTGATGCCGATAAAGCGGTTGCTGACGCAGTGCTGCCAGCGCCTGCTGCTGTTTTGGTGCCCGCTTTAAACTTTCCGGTGCGGTTTCACGGCCCTGCTCGGTAATTTCCCAGCGCCACAGGGGATTGTCCTGCGCTGCTTTGCCCTGGCGCAGTAGCACCGGAATCGCGTGGCTCAGCACTTCACCCTGCGGCGAATGGTAGTAGCTGGCAGCCCAGTTCAGGATGCGCCACAGCGACGGGGGATAGAGAGACTCACTGTCCAGCACCTCAGCCACGCGCTTGAGCTGTGCTTCCGGCAGATCGCTGCTGTCACGAAAGGCAACCACAATCCCGATCATTCTGCGATTGCCAAAGGGCACACTCACGCGCCCGCCAATGACCGGCTGCGCACCCTGAGGCGGCAGATAATCAAACAGGCGGGGCAAGGGGACGGGCAGGGCAACCTGAACAACGGGCATAACTCTCTCTTTCCGGCTCAATCATCGGGGAAGCTAGTGTACACGCTGGCCCCTATGGCGGGTATCTCAGCATATATTTGCAGCAATCCAAACTTATCTGTATAATATGCGGCCTTCGGTAAGAAATATCTGGCCGGAGTACACCCTATAATGTTCAACCGCGTGTGGTGCTGTGCAGGTTAACGCCTGGCACGGAGAGCGACACGGCCTTCTATGAGGTTTCCCATGAAACAAGGTATTCACCCGAAATATGAAGCAGTTACTATCAAATGTACCTGCGGCAACGAGATTCACACCCGTTCAACACTGACTCACGAACTGAACCTGGACGTTTGTGGCAAATGCCACCCGTTCTATACCGGTAAGCAGCGTGAAGTGGCAACTGGTGGCCGTGTTGACCGCTTTAACAAGCGTTTCAGCGTGCCAGGCGCTAAAAAATAAGATTAAAAGGCACCTGAACCTGCGGGTTCGGCGGCAAGAAAAAACCCAGCTTCGGCTGGGTTTTTTTATGGCTGTTACAGGCTGGTGTCCGTTGTCGGGGTCGCCGCAGGCTTATTCAGTTCAAGTACCTGCGTCGTATAAGTACCATCTAAATCACCAATCGCGGCGATCTTCGGTGCGGTAATCGAGATTTTATCGGCTGACATCGTACCTTTACTGCACAGCACCCAGAATAAACAGGATGAGTTACTGATTTTCTCGTCTGTGGCCAGCGTCAGTGTGGCCGCCTTCATGGTACCGCTATTAGAGATGCCGTTTTTACCGGACACGTTTAACAGTCCGGTTGCCTGCATGACGCCCTGATTGCTGACCTCATTCGCCATAACAGAGGCATTCTGAGCAGTCAGAGTCGCCGCGTTAGAGACCTTTGTTGCAGAAACATAGGCTATTCCCTGTGAAGTCACGTTTCCGCCAGACAGGAGGCTGATCTCTTTAACGGCATTCATACTCAGATTTCCTGCCTCAATTGTCCCTGAATTGAGCAGGCTGGTGTTGGCGACAGCCGTGACGACGCCGTCAACCGTATTATAACCGGTCTGCATGGCCAAATTTTTTGGTGTCGTGATTGTTCCTCTGTTCTCAATATTACCGGCCAGAGAAGCAATATTTACAGCGCCAGCAGCTTCAATTTGTGCGTTATTGTTGTTGGCAATTTTTCCCAGGCTGACGATGGTGGCGTAATCCGTCGTTTTAATGGTGCCGTTATTGGTGAACGCGTCCGTTGTCTGCAGTACAGCCTGGCTGGCAGACAATTTTCCCCTGTTCGTTATGCTGCCACCTGCGGTGGCGCTCAGGAGTCCGGTTTCAATCGCGCCGTTGTTGGTTAATGTGCCATTAGCTGTAATGTAGAGATTAGTCGCATTCAGTATGCCGCTATTATTGACACCCGCACCGGCATCAGTAGTCTGCAGCTGAATAATTCCCGCAGTTGCCCCACCCAGCGCGCTGACATCAATGGTGTTGCCGTAGGCTTTGGCCGTTCCACTCGCTGTCGCCGAACCGGAAGCGATATTGTAATCATAGATACCGGCAATCGCTTGCAATTGATTAGTAGCGATCTGTCCCTGGATATTAATTTTCTGTGCCAGCAGGTCGGTGTAATCAGCACCTTTCAGACCATCACCATTAACCGTAATCGTGCCTTTCGCCACATTGAAACCCGTCAATGCACCATCGGTAAAAGTAGGCGTTCCGGTGGTCAGCGTGGCGCGTCCGGTGTTAATAAAGCTACAGCCTGAGCAGGTAATACCATTCGGATTGGCGATAATGACATCCGCTTTTTGACCGGCGACTTCAATATAGCCGTTCAGTGAAGATGAGCTTTTTGAGATAACTTCATTCAGGATAAGGCTGGCTGACTTATCCAGATTGCTGTTTCGCGCAATATTACCGCTTTCGCGCACTAAATCTGCGGTGCTATTATTCAGGACCATTCCATCACTGGTGACGTTAAAGTTCTGATACATATTGTGTGAAAGACCATTTGCATCAGCCTGGTTAATATTAACGACCGTCGATCCATTTGCATGCGTGTAAGTATTGAGTGCAGCCAGCGCAGGCTGGCTGCATAATGTGGCTACGGTAGCCACGAATAACAGGTTAAATTTATGCTTCTTCATTATTTCTATCCTTTTTTGTGTGAGTGTTTTTTTAAAGCCTTTTTTATTAAAAAATCTCCATCTTTTTTAATATTTCCATTGCAATGAAAAACCCAGCGTAAGTGGATCAGTGTGAAAGGCTTGTGGTTTCTTTAGCGGGGTACCGGCAAAAAGATCAAAGCGTGTTTGCAGAAGTTTTCCCCGCAGGCCGACAGCGCTGCCTATGGCGGTTTTCCCGGTATAATACTGCTGGTTGTAATTGCCATAGACCTGGCCTGCATCAACACCGATATAGGGCTGAATCGGTTTGCCGGGAATTATCCAGCTAAGATCGTTGCGCCAGTACCATCCCTTATTGTCCTGAAGAGAATATTCACCATCGAAACCGCGCACCGTCCAGCGGTTTGCCAGCGAAAAGCGATTGAGTGACGAGAGGCTATCGGGCGAATATTGCAGGCTGAAATGAGGGGAGTAATTCAGCCAGTTTTCATAGACACGAAAGTTGACGGAACCCTCAAGATCTAAATTGACAATCCGGCCTTGCTTATCAATAAGTCCATATTCCTGCTCAACAGTATTGCTGCTATTAAACCAGGGCATCTTTCTTTGGTAACTTAGTGTGGTTGCGAGACCTGCATTATCAACATTGATTTGATGTTGCAGCACCGCTTTCCAGCCCGCACTTCTTTTATGCATGCTGACAAGGTCAAAATCATCCAGAGAGTAGCGCGATTCCGTGTCAAATATTTGCAGGCCAACCGTACTGGTCTGATGTACGGTTCGTGAAATCAGACGATTGAGTTGCGCACTGTAATAACGGTTCTTATTATTGAGCGTCCATTTTGCCCAGTTTCCGGTCATAAATTGCCGGTAATCACTGTGACTGGCGTAGAGATCGAGCCACCAGTATCCCCAGGGGATTGAATAACCCATCGATTTATTACTGTTACCTTTTATCGTGTGCTTCGGGGCAATATCGTGGCCATAAGAGACATAAAGGGTGTCACTGAGTGAGGTGATATTATTCAGATAGAGCGCTGCACCACCCTGATAACGGCCTGTTGCAACTGAGCCAGCATCATTGAGCCATGCACCCACCTGCCAGTATTTATCCTGCCTGCGCTGGATATAGATGTCACTTTCACCTTTGCCACTGCCAGGCACCAGATTAACATTAACCTGCGATCCCGGTACTCGCTGAAGATTAAGGCTACCCTGTTCAAGGTCGCTGAGTTCAAGCACATCACCCGCTTTGAACGGTAATGTGCTGGTTAAATTGATATAGTCGTTCCCGGATTTATTAAGAATGATTTTTCCCACTTTACCGGCATTAATATCAAATTTTAATTCGCCACCTGACAGGTTCTGTTCCGGTAAATTAACACGTGTGGTGATATATCCCGCCCGGATGATTTCATTCTGCAGGGTTTTTGCCAGCAGTCTTATACCCGCGATACCCAGACATTTTCCTTCTGCCTGAGAAGTAAAATACCTTAACTTTTCGAGATGAAGTTTTTTGTTATCCTGCTTTAAAGAAACCTTATCGATAAGATAGCATTCTTCTTCATGCGGAAAGAGAATCTCTTCTGGCCGGAAGCGCTGTTGTTCAGACGCTGCCCGCTGCGGCTCAGGGATCAGTTGCGCTTTGCGTACCCGATCCTGTTGCAGTGCATTGATATTCCCATTTGGCTCTGTGAGAGCGGGTGCAGCTTTCGCCCGATCAGAAGAGAAGAGGGCTACTGAGGCGACCAGGATAATAATAAAAGCAGATGCAGATGACGTTATTTTATATTTAATGCTCATTGTCTTTCCGTAAAATAGTCGCTCAGACAAAATTTTACGGATGCAGATATTAGTGAACAATAGTAATTATTCTATTATCGAAATAAAAAGGCATTTTTATTGCAACAGAAATAACGGAATAATATGAGAACAGGCTGGATTTTTATGATAAGTCTGACGGGTAATATTAAGAAGGGTCAATCAAATTGCGGAAAGCAGCAAAAGCAGTTCATATCGGATCAGAAAGCGGCTCCCTGAGCGGAGCCTGCTCCTCTGAAGCGGGGTTAAGCGAAACCGGACCCCGGGGATCAATACTCCCAGGTATCCGGGTCGACACCCATCTGGCGCATGATTGCTTTTGCTTCTTCCGGAATCTCATCATTACGCTCTTTGCGCAGGTCGACGTCATCCGGCAGCGGCTGGCCCGTAAAGGCATGTAAAAAGGCTTCGCAAAGCAACTCGCTGTTGGTGGCGTGACGCAGGTTATTCACCTGACGACGGGTACGCTCATCCGTTAAAATCTTCAGCACGCTCAATGGGATAGAAACTGTAATCTTCTTAACCTGCTCGCTCTTCTTACCGTGCTCAGCGTACGGGCTGATATATTCGCCGTTCCATTCAGCCATGGGTTACCTTAATTAATAAACGTTAAATGTGAGGAAATCAGCGGATTATGCCTGATTTTTTCCTGCCTGACCCCTGATATGGCGGGTTTTCTTCGTTCGCCGCCTCTGCATCACAGAGAGGAACGCCAGGCGATGACGCATAATTTTAGCGGTTATTGCGTTTTTGCTCAATCTATACGCAAAGACATTTAGATGTCCAGATGTATTGACGTCTAATTAGAGGGTGATATTCTGTGGACTACATTTTCTTAACTCTTCAGGAACAATTCGCTCATGACGCGTAAACCGGCAACCATCGCAGTGCGCAGCGGTTTGAATGATGACGAGCAATATGGCTGCGTTGTCCCGCCCATCCACCTCTCAACAACCTATAACTTCCTGGATTTCAATGAGCCTCGTGCACATGACTATTCCCGTCGTGGTAACCCCACACGTGATGTCGTACAACGTACGCTGGCGGAACTGGAAGGCGGAGCGGGTGCGGTATTGACCAATACCGGCATGTCAGCTATTCACCTGGTCACGACGGTATTCCTGAAGCCTGGCGATCTGCTGGTTGCGCCACACGACTGTTATGGCGGCAGCTATCGGTTATTTGACAGTCTGAGCAAGCGCGGCGCGTATCGGGTGAAATTTGTCGATCAGGGCGACCCGGTGGCGCTGCAGGCGGCGCTGGATGAAAACCCCAAACTGGTGCTGATTGAAAGCCCCAGCAATCCGCTGCTGCGCGTCGTGGATATCAGCGCCATTTGTGCCGCTGCGCGTGCCGCAGGTACCATCAGCGTGGTGGACAACACCTTTATGAGTCCGGCGCTGCAGAATCCTCTGGCGCTGGGTGCGGACCTGGTGATCCACTCCTGTACCAAATACCTCAATGGTCACTCCGATGTGGTGGCGGGCGCTGTCATTGCCAAAGATCCACAACTGGCGACTGACCTGGCCTGGTGGGCAAATAACATTGGCGTGACCGGCGCAGCATTTGACAGTTATCTGCTGCTGCGCGGCATTCGTACCCTTTCACCACGTATTGCAGCCGCACAACGCAATGCTCTCGCGATTGTTGAGTATCTGAAGCAGCAGAAGCGGGTGAAAAAGTTGTATCATCCTTCGCTGCCGGAAAACGCCGGGCACGAACATGCCGTACGTCAGCAGCGCGGCTTTGGCGCTATGCTGAGTTTCGAGGTCGACGGTGATGAGGCGCTGCTGCGCCGCTTCCTGAAAGCGTTGCGGCTATTTACGCTGGCGGAATCGCTGGGCGGCGTAGAAAGTCTGATCTCCCATACCGCCACCATGACGCACGCGGGGATGTCGGCAGAAGCACGCGCGGCAGCAGGCATTTCCGATACGCTGCTACGGGTTTCTGTTGGTATTGAAGATCACGAAGATTTAATTGCCGATCTGGATAATGCATTCCGGATCGCAGCCGAGGGTTAAGCATGACGATTTCAGCAGGCGCGGGAACGCCGAACATCAGGCAGTTGCATAAGTTTGGTGGCAGCAGTCTGGCCGATGCGCGTTGCTATCAGCGCGTTGCCAGCATTATGGCGGACTACAGCCAGCCAGGCGATCTGATGGTGGTCTCCGCGGCAGGCTCAACCACCAACCAGCTGATTAGCTGGCTGAAGCTGAGCCAGAACGATCGGCTCTCTGCGCATCAGGTGCAACAGGCTTTACGGCGCTACCAGAGCGAACTAATCGGTGCGCTGCTGCCTGCTGAGATCGCCGAACCTTTAATCACTGCATTTATCCGCGATCTGGAAAAGCTTGCCGTACTGCTGGATGCGCCTATCACCGATGCGGTCTATGCCGAAGTGGTCGGGCACGGTGAAATATGGTCGGCACGCCTGATGTCAGCGGTATTGAGCCAGCGTGACCTGCAGGCCTGCTGGCTGGATGCGCGTGAATTTCTGCGTGCTGAACGCGCTGCTCAGCCGCAGGTGGATGAGGGTAAATCCTGGCCCCTGCTGCAGACTTTGCTGGCGCAGCATCCGCAAAAGCGCATCGTAGTGACCGGCTTTATCAGCCGCAACGATGCCGGTGAAACCGTCCTGCTTGGCCGCAACGGCTCCGACTATTCCGCCACACAGATTGGCGCGCTGGCGGGTGTCGGACGCGTGACCATCTGGAGCGATGTCGCGGGCGTTTACAGCGCCGATCCCCGCAAAGTTTCTGATGCCTGTCTGCTGCCGTTGTTAAGGCTGGATGAAGCCAGTGAGCTGGCTCGCCTGGCGGCTCCGGTGCTGCATACCCGCACGCTGCAGCCGGTCTCTGGCAGCGATATCGACCTGCAACTGCGCTGCAGCTATCAGCCAGAGCAGGGCTCAACCCGCATCGAGCGTGTGCTGGCTTCCGGGACCGGGGCGCGCATCGTAACCAGCCACGATGATGTTTGCCTGATTGAGATTCAGCTGCCAGAGCAGCATGACTTCGCCATCCTGCACAAAGAGATCGACCTGCTGCTGAAGCGTGCGCAGCTGCGCCCGCTGGCGTTTGGCGTCCATCCTGATCGTCAGCTGCTGCAGCTCTGCTATACCTCTGAGGTGGTTAACAGCGCCTTCACGTTGCTACAGGATGCCGGACTGCCGGGTCATCTGCAGCTGCGCGACGGCCTGGCGCTGGTGGCACTGGTTGGGGCAGGCGTTACCCGCAATCCGCTGCATACTCATCGCTTCTGGCAGCAGTTAAAAGATCAGCCGGTTGAGTTCATCTGGCAGTCAGAAGATCACATCAGCGTAGTCGCGGTGCTGCGCGTCGGGCCGACTCAGCACCTGATTCAGGGACTGCATCAGTCACTGTTCCGCGCAGAAAAGCGTATCGGTCTGATGCTGTTTGGCAAAGGCAATATCGGTTCACGCTGGCTTGAGCTGTTTGCCCGCGATCAGGAAACGCTGTCAGCGCGCACCGGCTTTGAATTTGTGCTGGCGGGCGTCGCGGACAGCAGCCGCAGCCTGCTGAGCTATAACGGGCTGGATGCCAGTCGTGCGCTCGCCTTCTTTGATGATGAAGCGGTGGAGCGCGATGAAGAGTCGCTGTTCCTGTGGATGCGTGCTCACCCTTTCGATGACCTGGTGGTACTGGATGTTACGGCCAGTACACCGCTGGCGCAGCAGTATCTTGACTTTGCCAGTCACGGTTTTCATGTGATCAGCGCCAACAAGGTTGCGGGTGCGTCTGACAGCCAGACCTGGCGGCAGATTCGCGATGCCTTCACCAAAACCGGACGTCACTGGCTCTATAACGCCACTGTTGGTGCCGGCCTGCCGATTAACTATACGGTGCGCGATCTGCGCGACAGCGGCGATACCATTCTGGCAATTAGCGGGATCTTCTCCGGTACGCTGTCGTGGCTGTTCCTGCAGTTTGATGGCACGGTGCCGTTTACCGAGCTGGTGGATCAGGCGTGGCAGCAGGGCTTAACCGAGCCTGATCCGCGCGCCGATCTCTCGGGTCAGGATGTGATGCGCAAGCTGGTGATCCTGGCGCGTGAGGCGGGCTATAACATCGAGCCGGATCAGGTGCGGGTTGAATCGCTGGTGCCGAATAACTGTCTTCAGGGATCGATTGATCACTTCTTTGAGAATGGCGAAGAGCTGAACGAGCAGATGCTGCAGCGGCTGGAAGCCGCGCGGGAGATGGACCTGGTGCTGCGCTACGTTGCCCGTTTTGATGCTAACGGCAAGGCGCGCGTAGGTGTTGAAGCGGTGCGACCAGAGCATCCGCTGGCCGCGCTGCTGCCGTGCGACAACGTCTTTGCCATTGAGAGTCGCTGGTATCGCGATAATCCACTGGTGATCCGTGGGCCAGGCGCAGGCCGGGATGTCACCGCAGGCGCTATTCAGTCAGATATAAATCGCCTCGCACAGCTGTTGTAATCCTTCCTCATCAGGCGCTTCGGCGCCTGTTTTCAACGTGTTGTCTCCTCCCTGTTGAAATCCCTTCATGTTGATTGAAAATTGATCACGCCTGTTGACCACTTTTACGTTGACGGCACACTGAGATTGCGTCATTTTGAACATCTGGACGTCTGAACGTGTAGATGTTTACGGGTCGATTATTAATCAGTGAGGGTGCAGGATGAGTTTCTTTCATGCTAATCAGCGCGAAGCGCTAAACCAGAGCCTGGCTGAACTGAACGGGCAGATTAATGTGTCTTTTGAGTTCTTTCCGCCGCGCACCAGCGAAATGGAAGAGACTCTGTGGTCCTCAATTGATCGCCTGAGCAGTCTGAAACCGAAATTCGTTTCTGTCACTTACGGTGCGAACTCAGGTGAACGCGATCGCACTCACAGCATTATCAAAGGCATTAAAGATCGCACTGGCCTGGAAGCGGCACCCCATCTGACCTGTGTCGATGCGACGCGTGGTGAACTGCGCAACATCGCTCAGGATTACTGGAACAACGGCATCCGCCATATTGTGGCGCTGCGTGGCGATTTGCCACCTGGCAGCGGTAAGCCAGAAATGTACGGCAGCGATCTGGTGTCGCTGCTGAAAGAGGTCGGCGATTTTGATATTTCTGTCGCTGCCTATCCGGAAGTCCATCCCGAGGCGAAAAGCGCCCAGGCTGACCTGATTAATCTCAGACGAAAAATTGATGCAGGCGCAAATCGGGCTATTACCCAGTTTTTTTTCGACGTCGAAAGCTATCTGCGTTTCCGCGATCGCTGTGTCTCGACCGGCATTGATGTGGAAATTGTGCCGGGCATCCTGCCGGTCTCTAACTTTAAACAGCTGCAACGCTTTGCCACGCTGACCAATGTGCGCGTGCCGGGCTGGATGAGCGCGATGTTTGCCGGTCTGGATGACGATCCGGAAACGCGCAAAATGGTGGGGGCAAATATCGCGATGGATATGGTGAAAATCCTGTCACGCGAAGGGGTGAAAGATTTCCATTTTTACACGCTGAACCGTGCCGAAATGAGTTACGCCATCTGCCACACGTTAGGAGTACGCCCGGTTGCGGCAGCGGCTTAACCGCTCTGCCTGAGCCAGTAAAAAAGTCGGGAATCACCCGACTTTTTTACTGCTGCTCTCTGGCGGCGCGAAGTGTGGTTCGCGCCTGACCAGGGTTAACCGGTATTGCGCATGCCTGCCGCGACACCCGCAATCGTCACCATCAGAGCCTGCTCAACGCGGGCATCCGGTTCTTCACCCCGCGCTTCCTGTGCACGGGAACGATGCAGCAATTCTGCCTGGAGTACGTTGAGCGGATCGGTATAGACGTTACGCAGTGCAATCGACTCGGCAATCCACGGCTGGTCAGCCATCAGGTGAGAGTCATTGGCAATGGTCAGTACCGCTTTGATATCGGCATCAAGCTGATCGCGCAGCTGTTTGCCCAGCGGCCAGAGTGATTTATCGACCAGACGCTGATCGTAATATTCCGCCAGCCACAGGTCCGCTTTCGAGAACACCATCTCCAGCATGCCCAGACGGGTAGAGAAGAACGGCCAGTCGCGGCACATCGCCTCCAGCTGATCCTGATGACCAGCCGCCATCGCCTGCTGCAGAGCAGCGCCGGCACCGAGCCAGGCAGGCAGCATCAGACGGTTCTGCGTCCAGGCGAAAATCCACGGAATCGCACGTAGCGACTCCACGCCACCGGTAGGGCGGCGTTTAGCCGGACGTGAGCCGAGCGGTAATTTACCCAGTTCCTGCTCCGGCGTCGCCGAACGGAAGTAGGGGACGAAGTCCGCATTTTCACGCACATACCCGCGATACATTGCGCAGGAGTCTGCAGAGAGCTGATCCATGATGTCGCGCCACTCGCGTTTTGGCTCCGGTGGTGGCATCAGGTTCGCTTCCAGAATCGCGCCGGTGTAGAGCGACAGGCTGGCGATCGTCACGGCCGGTAAGCCATATTTAAAGCGGATCATCTCGCCCTGTTCGGTCACACGCAGACCGCCGCGCAGGCTGCCTGGCGGTTGTGACAACAGTGCGGCATGTGCAGGCGCGCCGCCGCGGCCAATACTGCCGCCGCGTCCGTGGAACAGCGTCAGGGAAATCCCGGCTTTTTCGCAGGTCTTAATCAGCGCATCCTGTGCCTGATACTGCGCCCAGCTGGCAGCCATCACCCCGGCATCTTTTGCCGAGTCAGAATAGCCAATCATCACCATCTGTTTGCCCTGAATAAAGCCGCGATACCAGTCAATGCTCAGCAGCTGGCTCATCACGTCATTCGCGTTGTTCAGGTCATCAAGCGTTTCAAACAGCGGGGCAACCGGCATCGCATAACCGATACCGGCTTCTTTCAGCAGCAGATGTACGGCCAGCACGTCGGAAGGGGTTTTCGCCATCGAAATAACATAGGCGGCAATAGAACCCTGTGGCGCTTCAGCCGCAACGCGGCAGGTCTCCAGCACTTCACGCGTCTCATCGCTGGGTTCCCAGTGACGAGGCAGCAGCGGACGTTTGGAGTTCAGCTCACGGATCAGGAAGGCCTGCTTGTCCGCTTCGGACCAGCTTTCATAATCGCCGAGACCCAGGTAGCGGGTCACTTCAGCAATCGCCTCTGTGTGGCGGGTACTTTCCTGACGCAGATCGATACGCACCAGTGGCACGCCGAAGCATTTCACGCGGCGCAGCGTATCGAGCAACTGCCCGTTGGCGATAATGCCCATGCCGCACTGTTGCAGTGACTGATAGATGGCAAACAGTGGGTCCCACAGCTGCTCGTTGGAGACCAGCAGATCGGCCGGACGCGGCAGACGCTCACCTTTCAGGCGGCGTTCCAGGAATGACTGGGTAGACATTAACTGGCTGCGCAGGCGTTTCAGGATTACGCGATAAGGTTCCAGCGCTTCCGGCTCGCCGCTGAGTTCGCGGATCTCTTCGCTGCACTCGGACATCGACAGCTCGGAGATCAGCACGCCGATATCACGCAGGAACAGGTCTGTAGCTTTCCAGCGGCTTAGCTGCATCACATGGCGGGTGATCGATGCCGTGACGTTCGGGTTACCATCGCGGTCGCCACCCATCCATGAGGTGAACTGAACCGGCACGAAATCGACCGGCAGCCTGATACCAAAGGCCTCTTCGACCTGCTCATTCAGCTCACGCAGGAAGGCGGGAACGCCTTCCCACAGGCTGTTTTCAACAACGGCAAAGCCCCATTTGGCTTCGTCGACAGGGGTCGGACGGTATTTGCGGATTTCATCGGTGTGCCACGCCTGTGCCACCAGCTGACGCAGACGGCGCATAATCTGGTTACGCTCGTAGTCGGAGACGTCGCTGTGGTCGAGCTGTTTCAGACAGCTGTTCACTTCAACCAGCTTGTGAATCAGCGTACGACGGGTGATTTCGGTCGGGTGCGCAGTCAGCACCAGCTCAAGCGACAGCGACTCAATGGCCGCCAGGATGTCAGTTTCGCTGATATCTTTCTGCTGCTTCAGGGTATCAAAAGTCTTTTTCAGCAGTTCAGGATGGTTCTCACCTTCACCGCTCTGCGAGATGGTCTGATACTGCTCCGCCACGTTGGTGAGGTTCAGAAACTGGCTGAATGCGCGTGCAACCGGCAGAAGCTCCTCGTTGGAGAGGTTCTGCAGCGTATTGAGCAGCTCTTTACGATGAGTATCATTGCCTGCACGGGATGACTTGGAGAGCTTACGGATGGTTTCCACCTGGTCGAGGATGTTCTCACCCAGTGCATCCTTAATCGTATCCCCGAGCAGTTTGCCGAGCATACTGACATTACTTCGCATTGCGGAATATTGTTCGTTCATTGGACCCTGACACCCTTATCGTCTTTAAAAACTTCTACACCCGACCTTTCAGGCAGCAAAAAATCAGCAACATCGTGTTCCCGCTACTCTAAAGGGAACCGGCTCCGTTGCCGCCTGTCCGCATTCTGAAACGTTCTGGATAATCACCCGGTGGGCATAACATCGTCTTTTATCTAGCCACGTAATGTTGCGTTCGTCAAATGCGTTAAAGTGTGCAGAAGATGGCGCTAACTAACGGAAATTCACAGAATTTATTGGGAAGGAAGCGGGATAAGTTATTCTTATTGTTAAATCCCGCAGAATGAGGGGGCATTTTGCTGTTAATACAGTGAAATGCCCCATTTACTGTCAATCAGTGACAAAAATGCTGCACAACCTGACTGATAAGTGCCCGCGTTGGCTTAATAAATGCCGTATCGATAAATTCATCTGGCTGGTGTGCCTGATTAATCGAACCCGGACCCAGGACCAGCGTCGGGCAGAGCTGCTGAATAAACGGCGCTTCGGTGCAGTAGTTCACCACCTCAGTTGGCGTACCCAGCAATTTCTCTACCACGCTCACCAGTTCATGATTAGCCGGGCACTCATAGCCCGGAATCGGCGGATGCAGCTCAGCCACCGTGACACGGCCCGGCCAGCGGGCACTTACCGGTGCTAGCGCCTCGTTCAGTAATCCATCCAGATCGCTCAGCGACAGGCCCGGCAGTGGTCGGATATCCATATGCAGTTCACAACAGGCGCAGATACGGTTTGCAGCGTCGCCGCCATGAATATGACCGAAATTCATGGTGGGCCAGGGGATGGCAAAGCCGTCATGATGATAACGCTCCTGCAGCGTGTTGCGCAGTTGCATCAGATGGGTGATCGACTCATGCATCAGCTCAATAGCATTAACGCCACGCGCCGGATCGCTGGAATGGCCCGATTTCCCTTCAATACGAATTACATTCGACAGATGGCCTTTGTGCGCGCGCACCGGTTTCAGCGAGGTCGGTTCACCGATGATGGCGCAGTCGGGACGCAGTTGCGTCGATTCCGAGAAATATTTAGCACCCGCCATGGTGGTCTCTTCATCGGCCGTGGCGAGGATATAGAGCGGCTTGCTCAGCGTGCTGACATCCACATCGCGCAGCGTATCGAGAATAAAGGCAAAGAACCCTTTCATGTCTGCCGTGCCCAGACCATAGAGCTTGTTGTCGTGCTCGGTCAGGGTAAAGGGATCGCGCGTCCAGCGGCCATCGTCAAAGGGAACGGTATCCGTATGACCCGCTAACAGCAGGCCGCCCGCTCCGCTGCCGGTTCGCGCCAGCATGTTAAATTTATTGCGGGTGCCGGGCACCGGCTGCACTTCAACGCTGAAGCCAAGGTCGCGAAACCAGCCGGCCAGCAAATTGATTAAAGTTTCATTACTCTGATCCAGTGCGGCATCGGTTGCACTGATCGATGGTGTAGCGATTAACTGGCTGTACAGTTCAATAAAAGGCGGTAATTTTGTCTTCACTGTTGGCGGTCCTTGGGTTAGGATGTATCCATATTCATGCAGTAATAGTGAATAAAAATACATTAACGTCCTCTGCAAGGGAACCATAAATCACTGCAGATGACAGGGTGGGTAACGGGGCAAGGCCGCGACCCGGAACGTGCGACTGTAAAAAGGGTTACAGCCTGATGTTGAATACGCTGATCGTTGGTGCCAGTGGTTATGCTGGTGTTGAGCTTGCCACCTTCCTGAATCGCCATCCACATATCAACATAACCGCTTTGGCGCTTTCGGCGCAAAGCCCTGATGCCGGCAAGCGCCTGTCCGATCTCCATCCGCAGCTGAAAGGCGTGGTGGATTTACCGCTGCAGCCGCTGAGCAGCGCGGCGGAGTGGGCAGACAAAGTGGATGTCGTGTTCCTGGCGACGGCCCACGAAGTCAGCCACGACCTGGCCCCGGAATTCCTCAAGGCTGGCTGTGTGGTATTCGACCTGTCGGGTGCGTTCCGCGTTAACGACGCTGATTTTTACACCCGTTTCTACGGTTTCACTCATCAGCATGGCGACTGGCTCGATAAAGCCGTTTACGGCCTGGCGGAATATCAGCATGAGAAAATTCAGCAGGCGCAGCTGGTGGCCGTGCCGGGTTGCTACCCGACCGCTGCTCAGCTGGCACTGAAACCTCTGGTGGATGCGGGACTGTTAAACGATGCGCAGTGGCCGGTTATCAACGCCACCAGCGGCGTGAGCGGTGCCGGACGTAAAGCCAATGTCGGCACCAGCTTCTGCGAAGTGAGCCTGCAGCCTTACGGACTGTTCAATCATCGTCACCACCCGGAAATTGTCGCGCACCTCGGTACGCCAGTGATCTTCACACCGCATCTGGGGAGCTTCCCGCGCGGTATCCTGGCGACCATCACCTGCCGTCTGAAAGCGGGTGTCAGCCGCGAAGATATCGCTGCTGTCTTCCATCGTGCCTATGACGACAAGCCGCTGGTGCGCCTCTACGATAAGGGTGTACCGGCGCTGAAAGCCGTTGTCGGTCTGCCTTACTGCGATATCGGTTTTGAAGTGCAGGACGAGCATCTGATTGTTGTAGCAGCCGAAGATAATCTGCTGAAAGGGGCGGCATCGCAGGCAGTACAGTGCCTGAACATCCGGTTCGGCTTCCCTGAAACGCAGTCACTGATTTAACGGATAACTAAACCATGACCAATCCATTGATTATTAAGCTGGGCGGTGTGCTGTTAGACAGCGAGGAAGCGCTGGCGCGCTTGTTTGAAGCACTGCTTAACTATCGTAGCGCTCATCAACGTCCGCTGATCATCGTCCACGGCGGCGGCTGCCTGGTGGATGAGCTGATGAAAAAGCTGGCGCTGCCGGTGATGAAGAAAAATGGCCTGCGCGTCACCCCGGCCGATCAGATCGACATCATTACCGGTGCGCTGGCGGGAACTGCCAACAAAACGCTGCTGGCCTGGGCAAAAAAATCGGGTATCAACGCAGTGGGTCTTTGCCTGGGCGATGCAGGTATCGTCAATGTCGCCTCATTTGATGAAGAACTCGGCCATGTTGGCCACGCAACGCCGGGTGATCCGGCCTTGCTGAACACCCTGCTGGCGGCCGGTTACATGCCGGTAGTCAGCTCGATTGGTATTACTGACAGCGGCGACCTGATGAACGTCAACGCGGATCAGGCAGCGACCGCACTGGCCTCGACGCTGGGTGCCGATCTGGTTCTGTTGTCAGACGTCAGTGGTATTCTCGATGGCAAAGGTCAGCGTATCGAAGAGATGACCGCCGACAAAGCCGAGCAGCTGATTACTCAGGGCATTATTACTGACGGCATGATTGTGAAAGTACACGCTGCGCTGGATGCGGCACGTACTCTGGGCCGACCGGTGGATATTGCCAGCTGGCGTCACGCTGAGCGGCTGCCTGACCTGTTTAACGGTGTGTCGATTGGCACCCGGATTCTCGCTTAACGACTCTGATTCAAGGATTACGAAATGCAAACGCAAAACATCAAAAAAATCGTTCTGGCTTACTCCGGTGGTCTTGATACGTCAGCCATCATTCCATGGCTGAAAGAGAACTACGGTGGCTGTGAAGTGGTCGCTTTCGTAGCAGACATCGGTCAGGAGCGCGGCGATCTGGAAGGTGTGGAGAAGAAAGCGCTGCAGTCTGGCGCATCTGAATGTCACGTGGTTGACCTGCGTGAAGAGTTCATCAGCGACTACGTCTATCCGGTGCTGCAGACCGGTGCGCTGTATGAAGGCACCTATCTGCTGGGCACCTCTATGGCGCGTCCTATCATCGCTAAAGCCCAGGTTGAGCTGGCGCTGAAAGTGGGCGCAGATGCGCTGTGTCACGGCGCAACCGGTAAAGGAAATGACCAGGTGCGTTTCGAAACCACCTACACCGCGCTGGCACCGCAGCTGAAAGTGGTGGCACCGTGGCGTGAATGGAACCTGCGTTCACGTGAAGCGCTGCTGGACTACCTGAAAGAGCGCAACATCCCGACCACCGCGTCGCTGGAGAAAATCTACAGCCGTGACGAAAACGCCTGGCACATCTCCACCGAAGGTGGCGTGCTGGAAAGCCCGGCCAATGCACCGAATAAAGATTGCTGGGTCTGGACTGTCGATCCGCTGGAAGCCCCTGACCAGCCTGAAGAGGTGACCGTGACCGTTGAGAAAGGTCGGGTTGTGGCGGTTAACGGTGAAAAACTGAGTCCGTTCCAGTGTCTGGAAAAACTCAACGTGCTGGGCGCAAAGCATGGCGTTGGCCGTATCGATATCGTTGAAAACCGTCTGGTGGGCATTAAATCCCGCGGCTGCTATGAAACCCCTGGCGGCACCATCATGGTGAACGCGCTGCGTGCGGTTGAGCAGCTGGTGCTGGATCGCGATAGCTTCAAATGGCGTGAGCAGCTGGGCCACGAGATGTCTTACGTGGTTTATGACGGACGGTGGTTCGCTCCATTGCGTAAGTCGATTCAGGCTGCTGCTGAGTCGCTGGCGGAAGACGTTAACGGTGAAGTGGTGCTGCAGCTTTATAAAGGCCAGGCAACAGCCACCCAGAAACGTTCCGCGAACAGCCTCTACTCAGAAGAGTTCGCCACCTTTGGTGAAGATGAGGTCTACGATCACCGTCATGCGGGCGGCTTTATCCGTCTGTTCTCGCTCTCTTCGCGTATCCGCGCCCTGAACGAGCAGAAGAAGTAATTTTCAGGCGGGGTGCGCCTCGCCTCACAGTTTTCATTCAGGGGCGGCATTTATGCCGCCTCTTGTTTAACGATTCAGAGGAGTTTTCACATGGCACTTTGGGGTGGACGGTTTACTCAGGCAGCGGATCAGCGTTTTAAACAGTTTAATGACTCGCTTCGCTTCGATTACCGCCTGGCAGAGCAGGACATTATTGGCTCTGTTGCCTGGTCCAAAGCGCTGGTGACGGTCAACGTGCTGACTCAGGATGAGCAGCAGCAGCTGGAAGCAGCGCTGAATGCGTTACTGGATGAAGTGCGTGAGAATCCTGAGCAGATCCTGCAGAGCGACGCCGAAGATATCCACAGCTGGGTTGAAGGCAAGCTGATCGACAAAGTCGGTGCGCTGGGCAAAAAACTGCACACCGGCCGTAGCCGTAACGATCAGGTCGCGACCGATCTGAAACTGTGGTGCAAGGTGCAGATTGAGGCGCTGCTGGGCGCGACACGTGAGCTGCAGCAGGCGCTGGTGGTCACCGCCGAAGCGAATCAGGATGCGGTGATGCCGGGCTACACCCACCTGCAGCGTGCGCAGCCGGTGACATTTGCGCACTGGTGTCTGGCCTACGTTGAAATGCTGGCGCGTGATGAGAGCCGTCTGCAGGATACCCTGAAACGGCTTGATGTCAGCCCGCTGGGCTGTGGCGCTCTGGCTGGTACCGCCTACGAGATTGATCGTCAGCAGCTGGCTGGCTGGCTGGGCTTTGCCTCTGCGACGCGTAACAGTCTGGATACCGTATCAGACCGCGATCACGTGCTGGAGCTACTCTCTGACGCGGCTATCGGCATGGTGCATCTGTCGCGCTTTGCTGAAGATATGATCTTCTTCAATACCGGCGAAGCGGGCTTTATTGAGCTGTCAGATAAAGTCACCTCTGGTTCCTCACTCATGCCGCAGAAGAAAAACCCGGATGCGCTGGAGCTGATTCGCGGCAAGTGTGGTCGGGTGCAGGGCGCACTGACCGGCATGATGATGACGCTGAAAGGTTTGCCACTGGCCTACAACAAAGATATGCAGGAAGACAAAGAGGGGCTGTTTGACGCGCTCGACACCTGGCTCGACTGTCTGCATATGTCCGTACTGGTGCTGGATGGCCTGCAGGTTAAGCGTCCACGCTGCCAGGAAGCGGCGGAACAGGGTTACGCAAACTCCACCGAACTGGCTGACTATCTGGTCGCTAAAGGCGTGCCGTTCCGTGAAGCACACCATATCGTCGGGGAAGTGGTGGTGGCTGCCATCGGGCAGGGCGTGGCGCTGGAAGCGCTGTCGCTGGCGCAGCTGCAGCAGTTCAGCTCGGTGATTGGCGAGGATGTTTATCCGATTCTGGCGCTGCAATCCTGTCTGGATAAGCGTAATGCGCAGGGCGGTGTCTCGCCGCAGCAGGTTGCGCGTGCCATCGGTGACGCAAAGCAACGTCTTGCGTAGATAGCAGGTAAAAAAAAGCGGGCATAGTCTATGCCCGCCAACCTCTAGCTTCAGAATTACTACTTTATTATAGGCACATCATCAAAGCGCCTGCTCTCCCGGCCGACGCTCAGATTCTTTACGCTGACAGCAGGTATTGTTGCAGCTCCTCACTGCCGCCAATATGACGACCGCCCATGAAGATCTGCGGTACCGTCGCCCGGCCTGATACGGCACGCAGACTGACGGTTGTCGCATCCTGCCCCAGCACAATCTCTTCGTACTGAATACCCTGATCTATCAGCATCTGTTTTGCCTGAGTGCAGAAGGTGCAGCCAGGTTTAGTGAATATGGCGACCGACTCCTGGGCTTTACACTCCGGTGCCAGATAGCGCAGCATGGTGTCGGCATCGGAGACCTCAAACGGGTCGCCAGGTTTGTTCGGCTCAACGAACATTTTCTCGACCACGCCGTTACGCACCAGCATTGAGTAACGCCATGAACGCGGGCCAAAACCGAGATCGGCCTTCTCAACCAGCATCTCCATTCCACGCGTGAACTCGCCGTTGCCATCAGGAATAAAAGTAATATTGTCTGCACGCTGTTCGGCTTTCCAGGCGTTCATCACAAAGGTGTCATTCACTGAGACGCACAGAATACTGTCCACACCCTGTTGGGCAAACAGACCCGCTAATTCGTTGTAACGCGGCAGATGGCTGGAGGAGCAGGTGGGTGTAAATGCACCCGGCAGTGAAAAAACGATCACCGTTTTGTCTTTAAACAGCGTTTCTGTGGTGACATCGACCCAGCGATCGCCCTGACGCGTGTGAAAAGTGACTGACGGAATAGCTTTACCTTCCTGACTTGCAAACATTTTTTGCTCCTGATCTGCTGCGTTCCATTTGATGCGCGCATTATTCCCAACCACCCTTGATAGGGCCAATCGTTCATTGCTATTCTATCTATCGCCACGGGCTATCGTGGTCTGGAGGGTAATAATGAATATTCGTGATCTTGAATATCTGGTTTCGCTTGCTGAACACCGTCATTTCCGCCGTGCGGCGGATGCGTGTCATGTCAGTCAGCCGACGTTAAGCGGGCAGATCCGTAAGCTGGAAGATGAGCTGGGTGTAATGCTGCTGGAGCGCACAAGCCGTAAAGTGCTGTTCACACAGGCAGGTCTGCTGCTGGTGGATCAGGCGCGAACGGTACTGCGTGAAGTGAAAGTGCTGAAAGAGATGGCCAGTCAGCAAGGGGAAGCGATGTCAGGTCCGCTACATATCGGCCTCATTCCGACCACCGCGCCCTATTTATTGCCACAGATTATCCCTACGCTGCACCAGACATTCCCGAAACTGGAGATGTACCTGCACGAAGCGCAGACGCAGCAGTTGTTGTCTCAGCTCGACAGCGGCAAGCTGGACTGCGCGATTATCGCGCTGGTCAAAGAGAGTCAGGCCTTTATCGAAGTGCCGCTATTTGATGAGCCGATGAAGCTGGCAGTCTATGCCGATCATCCGTGGTGCGATCGCGATCGCGTACCGATGTCCGATCTGGCTGGCGAGAAGTTGCTGATGCTTGAAGACGGGCACTGTCTGCGTGACCAGGCGATGGGTTTCTGCTTTGAGGCGGGTGCAGATGAAGATACCCACTTCCGCGCGACCAGCCTTGAGACGCTGCGCAATATGGTGGCGGCTGGCAGCGGGATTACGCTGTTACCGGCACTGGCAGTCCCGCCGGAACGCGTCCGCGACGGCGTCTGCTATCTACCCTGCTACAAACCGGTGCCACAGCGTACGATTGCGCTGGTCTATCGTCCGGGGTCACCTCTGCGCAGCCGTTATGAACAGCTGGCAGAGGCGATTAAAACCCACATGGCGCACTATTTCGACGCTGCCTTAAAACAGGCGGTTTAAGCCGTTCAACGCGGCAACGCGATAAGCTTCAGCCATGGTCGGATAGTTAAAGGTGGTATTCACGAAGTACTCAATCGTGTTGCCACCATTTTTCTGCTCCATGATTGCCTGACCGATGTGAATAATCTCGGCGGCACGCTCACCAAAGCAGTGGATCCCCAGAATCTCTTTCGTTTCGCGATGGAACAGAATCTTCAGGCTGCCAACGTTCATGCCGACGATCTGCGCGCGCGCCAGATGTTTGAACTGCGCGCGACCCACTTCGTAAGGCACCTTCATCGCCGTCAGCTGCTGCTCGGTTTTACCCACGGAGCTGATTTCCGGAATGGTGTAGATGCCGGTCGGGATATCTTCAATCAGGTGCGCTGACGCTTCTCCTTTGATAATCGCCTGCGCGGCAATACGGCCCTGATCGTAGGCAGCAGAGGCCAGGCTGGGATAGCCAATCACGTCACCCACAGCATAGATGTGCGGCTGAGCGGTCTGATACATACTGTTCACTTTCAGCAGGCCACGACCATCCGCTTCCAGACCGACATTTTCCAGCGACAGCGAATCAGTGTTACCGGTACGGCCGTTGGCGTAAAGCAGACAGTCTGCTTTCACTTTCTTGCCGGACTTCAGATGCATGATTACGCCATCTTCCACGCCTTCGATCTTCTCAAACTCTTCGTTGTGACGAATGACTACGCCGCTGTTCCAGAAGTGGTAAGAGAGGGAGTCAGACATCTCCTGATCAAGGAATGCCAGCAGACGATCGCGGGTGTTAATCAGGTCAACTTTAACGTTCAGGCCACGGAAAATGGACGCATATTCACAGCCAATTACACCCGCGCCATAAATAATGACGTGACCCGGTTCATGGTGCAGGTTGAGGATAGAGTCAGAGTCATAAACGCGGGGATGGGTAAAGTCGACATCGTCAGGATGGTAAGGTCGTGAACCGCAGGCGATAACAAACTTCTCTGCCGTCAGTGTCTCACGCGTGCCATCGGGTTGCTCAATCTCAATGGTATTGGCATCAACAAAATGCGCATCACCCTGAAAAAGTTCACAGCGGTTACGCTCGTAGAAGCCCTGACGCATGGCTGTCTGCTGGCTGATCACGTTTTCAGTGTGATTGAGAATGTCGGCGAAAGAGGAGCGAAGCAGTCGGGTATGATCGCTGTAGAGTGGGTTCTGGTTGAATTCAATAATGCGACTAACGGCGTGGCGAAGGGCTTTAGAAGGGATAGTGCCCCAGTGCGTACAACCGCCGCCGATGTTGTGGTAGCGTTCGATCACGGCGATGCGCGCTCCCTGTTTTACCAGCCCCATCGCCGCCCCTTCACCGCCGGGTCCTGAGCCAATCACAATGGCATCGTAATCGTAAGACTTTTGCATACCGATACGTCCTATTATTTATACATTTTTACAACGAGATTCTAACATCTCGTCGCGCACTTCTGAATTCTAACAGCGATTTTCATCACATTTTGACAAAGAGTGAGGTTCACAGGCGGTGACAAAGATTGCCAATCTGTACGCTGAAAATTTTGTTATAGTGCCCACTCAATACCGCTAAAGGCAGAGAGCATGGGCGTCAGAGCGCAACAAAAAGAACGTACACGACGTACACTGATTGAAGCAGCTTTCAGTCAGCTCAGCGCCGAACGCAGTTTTACCAGTCTGAGCTTGCGGGAAGTTGCCCGTGAAGCGGGGATAGCCCCCACCTCTTTTTATCGTCATTTTAAGGATGTTGATGAGCTTGGACTGACGATGGTGGATGAAAGCGGACTGATGCTGCGGCAACTGATGCGTCAGGCGCGCCAGCGTATCGCCAAGGGTGGCAGCATTATTAAAACGTCGGTGGCGACCTTTATGGAGTTCATCGGCAACAACCCCAACGCTTTCCGCCTGTTACTGCGTGAACGTTCCGGTACCTCTGCCGCTTTTCGTGCCGCCGTGGCGCGTGAAATTCAGCACTTCATCGCTGAACTGGCCGATTATCTTGAGGTCGAAAATCGCATGCCGCGTAGTTTTACCGAAGCGCAGGCGGAAGCGATGGTGACCATTGTTTTCAGCGCCGGTGCAGAAGCACTGGATGTTGATGCTGAGCAGCGACGCAAGCTTGAGGATCGGCTGGTGCTGCAGCTACGTATGATCGCCAAAGGCGCTTATTACTGGTATCGCCGTGAGCAGGAACGACTGGCGGTCACCCTGGAAAAACCCGAAGAGCAATGAGTAAGGATCCGTCCATGACCCACCCAGGTATCCGCGATAAAAGCACTCTGGTACTGGCTTTTATTACCGGCTTAGCGATTAACGGCTCGTTTTCTGTGCTGTTCAGCGCTTTTGTTCCCTTTTCGATTTTTCCGCTGATTGCGCTGGGTCTGGCGGCCTGGTGTCTGCATCAGCGTTATCTCAACACCAACATGCCGGACGGTATGCCAGGTCTGGCGGCAGCGTTTTTCCTGCTGGGGATTCTGGTGTATAGCGCGCTGGTGCGGGCGGAATACCCGGATATTGGCTCCAACTTTGTGCCCACCGTTCTGATGGTGGCGCTGGTGTTCTGGATTGCGACGCGATTAAAGCGCAAGCGTAATCAGTAGGGATATCATCAGAAATATATAAAAACGGGAGCCTCAGGGTTCCCGTTTTTGTTTACGCTTTACGCGTCAGCAAAACGCCGCATTCCATATGGTGGGTATAGGGGAACTGATCAAACAGTGCCAGCCGCGTTACCTCATGCGTTTCTGACAGCGTCTGCAGATTGTCGCTCAGGGTCTGCGGGTTACAGGAGATGTAAAGGATGCGCGGATAGGCCTGCACCATTTTCACCGTCTCTTCATCCAGTCCGCTACGCGGCGGATCGACAAAAATCGTTTCGCATTCGTAGCTGGTCAGGTCAATCCCTTCCAGACGATTAAAGCTGCGTACGCCATTCATCGCCTGCGTAAACTCTTCCGCTGCCATGCGAATGATCTGCACGTTATCAATCTGGTTCACGGCGATATTGTATTGCGCAGAGGCAACAGAGGGTTTGGCGATTTCAGTCGCCAGCACGCGGCGGAAATTACGCGCCAGCGCCAGCGAGAAATTGCCGTTACCGCAGTAGAGTTCCAGCAGATCACCCTGTGAATCCTGCGTCACATCCAGCGCCCACTCCAGCATCTGAATATTCATCGCCGCATTGGGCTGGGTAAAACTGTTCTCGACCTGACGATAAATAATCTCACGACCCGCCACCGGCAAACGCTCATCTACATAGTCGCGATCCAGACAGATTTTGGTTTTGGTCGCACGGCCAATCAGCTGCACATCCAGCCCTTCCGCGCGCAGCTGGTCACGCAGCGCCGCAGCTGCCTGCTGCCACTCATCATCCAGCTTGCGGTGATAGAGCAGTGAAATCACAATCTGATTGCTCATGGTCGACAGATAGTCGATCTGAAACAGTTTATGGCGCAGGGTGCGGTTATCGCGGATCGCGTCGATCATCTTTGGCATCAGCTGGTTGATCAACTGGCTGGCCGCCGGGAACTGATCAACACGGATCCGCTCGCGTGTCTGCTGATCAAAGATGATGTGATAGATATCATCGCCGTCGTGCCACAGGCGAAATTCAGCACGCATCCGATAGTGGCTAACCGGCGAACGGAACACTTCCACGTCGGGCGCAGCAAACGGCGTCATCATCGTCTCTAAACGACTGACTTTTTCTGCCAGCTGTGCGTCATACTCTTCAATGGGGAGATGTTCGGGTGTCATGAGCAATCCTGATTAATAGCTTACCAGCGGGCGATTGTAGGCATTCACTTGCTGATGTCCAGTCCCGCAGCGAGAAGATATTTAGCAGTCTGGACTTCCGTATCTCCACTCCGTAGACTGCAGACGCCGGCCTCAAGCCCGAGTTAATAGGGAATCCAGTGTGAATCTGGAGCTGACGCGCAGCGGTAAGGAATGTCGTGATGTGTGCAAGTGCAGACACTGTCCTCTGGGATGGGAAGTCATCATCACTTATGGTTCCCAGCCCGAAGACCTGCCGGTGTAACGTCGCTACTCGTTCAATCATCGCGTTCTATTGATTGTCGGCCCGCGGCATCCTGCTTCGTCTTATGGATGCGATTAAAAATGACAAAAAAAACCGCATCGCTGTTCGCGCTGAGCGCAACGGCGATTTCTCTCTGGGCGCAAAACGGTTTTGCGCAGGGAAATGATGATACGCAAATCGTTACCGCCAACCGTTTTGCTGAACCCGTTTCAGGTGTACTGGCTCCCACAACGGTTGTGACGCGAGATGAGATCGATCGCTGGCAGGCCAAAAGCCTGACGGATGTGATGCGGCGTCTGCCGGGTGTCGATGTCGCGCAGAATGGTGGATTGGGGCAGCAGAGTTCACTGTTTATCCGGGGAACCGAGTCCCGACATGTGCTGATCCTGATTGATGGTATACGGCTTAATCAGGCGGGCATCAGCGGTTCGTCTGACCTCAGCCAGATCCCTCTATCGCTGGTGCAACGCATCGAATATGTTCGCGGCGCGCGGTCTGCGGTCTACGGTTCTGATGCGATTGGCGGCGTGGTGAATATTATTACGGGTCGATCGCAATCGGGCACCACGCTGACGGCGGGCATGGGGTCCAATGGTTATCAGACTTACGATGGCTCCACCCAGCAGAAACTAAGTGATGCGACAACGCTTACCCTGGCTGGCAACTACACCTATACCAAAGGGTATGACGTGGTGGCGGGCTATCCCAATGATTATGGTCCGGCACAGCACGATCGCGACGGCTTCATGAGCAAAACCCTGTATGGCAACCTTGAGCATCACTTCAGCGATGAACTGAGTGGTTTTGTGCGCGGATACGGGTTTGATAACCGTACCGCCTACGACGGGTCATACAGCTACGATGACAGTTTTACCCGCATCGTCGGACTGGCTGATACCCGTCAGCTCTACAGCCAGACCTGGGACACCGGGCTACGCTTCAACCGTGACTTCTACTCTACCCAGCTCGTCGCCAGTTACGGTCATACCAAAGACATTAACTATGACCCACGCAATGGCCGCTACGGTGCCGCGTCCACCTTTGATGATGTCACGCAGTACAACCTGCAGTGGGGTAACACCGTGCAGGTGGGGCAGGGCGCGATCAGCGCCGGTGTCGACTGGCAGAAAGAGACGACCGAGCCGGGCACGAACTATCTGTCAGATGGTTATGAGCAGCGTAACACCGGCCTCTACCTGACTGGCCAGCAGCAGTTTGGCAGCGTTACCCTTGAAGGTGCGGTACGCGGTGATGACAACAATCAGTTCGGCTGGCATAACACCTGGCAGACGGCGGCGTCATGGGAGTTTATCTCCGGCTACCGTGCGTTCGCCTCTTATGGCACTGCGTTTAAAGCACCGAATCTGTCGCAGGTTTACAGTCCGTTTTATGGTAATCGCGACCTCGATCCGGAAAAAAGTAAGCAGTGGGAGGGCGGTTTCGAAGGGTTGAGCGGACCGGTGAACTGGCGCGTGTCGGGCTATCGCAATGATATCGATAATCTGATTGAAGGCGATCCGCAGACCTTCCGCTACTACAACATTGAGCAGGCGCGTATTAAAGGCGTTGAAGCCACCGCCGGATTTGATACCGGGCCACTGACGCATCAGCTCTCTTATGATTATGTTGATGCGCGGGATGGCAGCACCGATCAGCCACTTATTCGCCGGGCTAAGCAGCAGGTGAAGTATCAGCTTGACTGGACGCTGTATGAGTTTGACTGGTCCGTGACTTATCATTATCTGGGTGACCGCTATGATACCGACTTTAACAGCACGCCCAGCCGACGCGTGAAGCCAGGGGGAGTGAGCCTGTGGGATCTCGCCGTCTCATATCCGGTCACTTCACAACTCACGGTTCGTGGTAGAATTGCCAACCTGTTCGATAAAGATTACGAGACAGTGTATGGCTATCAGACCCCAGGACGAGAGTATTACCTCAGCGGCAGCTACAACTTCTGATTTGCGCCCTACCGTGCTGGTGTTTGATTCCGGCGTCGGTGGGCTTTCTGTCTATGACGAGGTCCGTCAGCTGCTGCCGGACCTGCATTACCTCTATGCCTTCGATAACGCAGGCTTTCCTTACGGTGAGAAAAGCGAAACCTTCATCGTGGAGCGGGTGGTCGCTATCGTTGAGGCTATTACGCAGCGCTATCCTCTCTCATTGGTCATCATCGCCTGTAATACGGCCAGCACGGTTTCATTACCCGCTTTACGTGAACGCTTTACGTTTCCTGTCGTAGGGGTGGTGCCGGCGATTAAACCAGCCGCGCGCCTGACGCGTAATGGCGTGGTGGGATTACTGGCAACGCGTGCAACCGTACGCCGTCCTTATACACATGAGCTGGTGGCGCAGTTTGCCGGTTCCTGCAGCATCGAGATGCTGGGCTCGGCGGAGCTGGTGGAGCTGGCAGAAGCGAAGCTGCACGGTGAGGAGGTTGCACTGGACGAGGTGCGCCGCATTGTTCAGCCGTGGCTGAGGATGGCTGAGCCACCGGATACGGTGGTCTTAGGCTGTACGCATTTTCCTTTACTGCGCGAAGAGCTGCAGCAGGTATTACCTGAAGGGACGCGTCTGATCGATTCCGGTGCGGCAATCGCCCGACGTACCGTCTGGCTGCTTGAGCATGAAGCGCCTGAGGTGCACTCCTTGCAGCAGAATGTCGCATTCTGTACGGCACTGGATGGCGAAGCTGTACAATTATCACCCGTTTTGCAGCGTTATGGCTTCCCGATGCTCGAAAAACTGGCGCTTTAGCGGCTTTTAGCTGAAAAAAACAGCACTCGAAATTTTATTTGAAATTAGCACTTGTCAGCCTTCGAGAACTCCCTATAATGCGCCTCCACTGACACGGCACAACGGCTTACGAAGCGCCGGGTTGAGTAGGTTCGAAATCATACGAGCCAGTGAGTTAAGCGAAAATAAATGCTTGACTGACAATGCGGAAAGCGTAATATACGCAGCCCGCGCCGCAGTAAATCGCGGCATGCTCTTTAACAATTTATCAGACAATCTGTGTGGGCACTCGCAGGATTGATATCAGCGTCTTTGGACGCACAAAAATATCAAAGCCTCACGAGTGAACACATAATGAAATTCATTATGACGTTTTACAGATGAGCATCGCTGCACTTGTTGCAGCAAATCAAACTTAAATTGAAGAGTTTGATCATGGCT